>JANOCN010000474.1:0-7549 GCA_031412185.1 Betaproteobacteria bacterium
GTCGAGCTCCACCACATGGGCATCGCCACCGGCACCTTCAATCTGGGCCCGCAGCTCCTTGAGTTTCTCGATCCGCCGGCTTGCCAACACAACCGCTGCACCAGCGGCGGACAAGGTGCGGGCAAGCCGGCGGATCGAGAAACTCAAGGAGCTGCGAGCCCAGATTGAAGGTGCCGGTGGCGATGCCCATGTGGTGGAGCTCGACGTGACCGACCATGCATCGATAAAGTCTGCAGTTGCCCATGCAGAAACCGAAGTCGGCTCGATCGACATCCTGATCAATAACTCGGGGGTGAGTACCACGCAACGGCTGAAGGATGTGCTGCCGCAAGACTACGACTTCGTGTTCGATACCAACGTGAAGGGTGCGTTTTTTGTCGCCCAGGAGGTCGGCAAACGCATGCTGGCGCGGGCCAAAGGGGCGGCACCCGGCACCTACACCGGAGGACGGATAGTGAATATTGCTTCGGTCACCGGATTGCGTGCGGTGCCGCAGATTGGTGTCTATTGCATGAGCAAGGCTGCCGTGATCCACATGACCCGCGCAATGGCGCTGGAGTGGGGCAAGTTCGGTATCAATGTCAACGCGGTCTGCCCTGGCTACATCGAAACCGAAATCAACCGCCACCACTGGCAGACCGAGCAGGGACAGAAGCTGGTCCAGATGTTGCCGCGCAAACGCGTCGGACAGCCCCGCGACCTGGACGCGCTGATCGTCATGTTGTGCTCCAACGAAAGCCACTTCGTGAATGGCGCAGTGATTGCCGCTGACGACGGTTTTGCCGCCTGAGCTGGCCAAGCACACCGCACCTGCCGCGTTGAAAACTCAGCCGGTTTTCACCTTGGGCACGCGCCCCATCAGGTAAAACTCGGGGTTCGGCATCATGTTGCCGAGATTCGCCAGACGGTTGGACAGGCCAAAAAAAGCCGTGATGGCACCGATGTCCCAGATGTCTTCGTCATCAAAACCATGTGCGTGCAGCGCGGAAAAGTCGGCATCTTCCAGCTCGTCAGACTTCTTGCAGACTTTCATGGCAAAGTCGAGCATGGCCCGCTGGCGTGGACTGATGTCCGCCTTGCGGTAGTTGACGGCCACCTGGTCTGCGACCAGCGGCTTCTTCTCGTAAATGCGCAGAATCGCCCCGTGCGCCACCACGCAGTACAGGCAGTGGTTGGCGGCACTGGTGGCGGTGATGATCATCTCGCGGTCGCCCTTGGTGAGACTTGATGCTTCGCGCAGCATCAAGGCGTCGTGGTAGGCGAAAAATGCGCGCCATTCGGCGGGCCGCCGCGCAAGCGCCAGAAAAACGTTGGGCACGAAGCCTGATTTCTCCTGCACCTCCAGCACCCTGGCGCGGATGTCCTCAGGCAGGTCGCGAATTTCGGGGGCAGGGTAACGCGGTGTGGTGCTTTGGTTCATTGGGTAACCTCTGCCCGATGGGCTGCGGTGCTATTGGCCTTGGGAGCGGCCCGGCGACTCATGGGGCAATTATCTCCAGTTTGGAGAAGTAGGTCCGGTAACGGGCGGCGTCGCGTGTCAGCAGTTGGTCGTCATGTTTACGGATAGGTTTCGTTTGCGCTGTGCGGATTCTGCTGGCATCCGACACTGCCCTTGCTCTCAGGTAGTATCGTTCGCCTTGCACTAACAGGAGAAACGTGTGAACAAGTTATTCCCCTCTGCCACTGCCGCGCTGAGTGGCGTTGTCCGTGACGGGCAACTGATGGCCGTTGGCGGTTTCGGACTGTGTGGAATTCCCGAGGCGCTGATCGACGCGCTTCGCGACACGGGCGTCAAAGGCCTGACCGTGATCTCCAACAATGCCGGTGTCGACGGTTTTGGTCTGGGCAAGTTGTTGGAGACCCGCCAGATCAAACGCATGATTTCGAGTTATGTGGGCGAGAACAAAGAGTTCGAGCGCCAGTACCTGGCGGGCGAGCTGGAGCTGGAATTTACGCCGCAGGGCACGCTGGCGGAAAAATTGCGCGCTGGTGGGGCCGGCATACCGGCATTTTTTACCAAGACCGGTGTCGGCACGCTGGTGGCGGAAGGCAAGGAGCTGCGCGAATTTGACGGCGAGACCTATGTGATGGAGCGTTCGCTGGTTCCCGAGGTCTCGCTGGTCAAGGCATGGCGTGCCGACAAATCCGGCAACCTGCAGTTTCGCTACACGGCACGCAATTTCAACCCGGCCGTGGCAATGGCTGGCAGGATCACGGTGGTGGAGGTCGAAGAGATTGTCGAGACCGGGGCGATGTTGCCCGACCAAGTACATTTGCCGGGCATTTACGTGCATCGCCTGGTGCTCAATGCCAACCCGGAGAAGCGCATCGAGAAGCGCACCATCCGCGAGACTGCGGCTGCCTGAGCCTGGCACTTGCCAACAATCAACCAACGACTTAACCACACCAACAGGAGCAACTCCATGGGCTGGACGCAAGACCAAATGGCGGCACGTGCTGCGCAGGAACTGGAAGACGGCTTTTATGTCAATCTGGGCATTGGCATTCCGACCCTGGTGGCCAACTTTGTGCCGGCCGACAAAGAGGTCTGGCTGCAGAGCGAAAACGGCATGTTGGGCATTGGCCCGTTTCCTACCAGCAACGAGGTAGATGCCGACCTCATCAACGCCGGCAAACAAACCGTCACCACGATCCCGGGCTCGTCGATTTTCGGCAGCCACGACAGCTTTGCCATGATTCGTGGCGGCAAGATAAACCTGAGCATCCTGGGTGCCATGCAGGTCAGCGAACATGGCGACCTCGCCAACTGGATGATCCCTGGCAAGATGGTCAAGGGCATGGGTGGCGCGATGGACCTGGTGGCCGGCGTCAAACGCGTGATCATCCTGATGGAACATGTGGCCAAGAAGAAGGACGGCACGATAGACCTGAAGATCCTGCCCAAATGCACCTTGCCGCTCACCGGTGTGGGCGTGGTGAACCGCATAATCACCGATCTGGCCGTGATGGACGTCACGCCGCTGGGGCTCGCGGTTGTGGAGCTGGCGCCAGGCGTCACGCGGGAGGAGCTTCAATCCAAAACCGGGGTAACGCTGCATTGAGCCCGCACGACGCGCTGGGCAGCCTATGGCGCCTGGGCGGCTTGCCGCCTGACGCCCTGGAGCACGCGCGTTTGACTGGTTGCGATCCGGTGCTTCCGTCTTCGTTTGCCGTTGGAACAGCCGCGCAAGCGAGTGTTGCCGCCGCCGCGCTGGCTGCCTGCGAATTGGGTCACGTGCGCGGTCAGGCGCGGCAGGATGTTGGTGTGGACATGTTGCATGCCGCCATGGAATGCACTGCGTGGTTTAGCCTGGACGGTCGTGTCGCCGACCCGTGGGATAAATTTTCCGGCTTGTACCGGTGTACGGACGGCTGGGTACGGGTACACGCGAACTTTGCCCACCACCGCGACGGCGCGTTGCGCCTGCTCGGCCTTGATCCGGCAACAAGCGAACGCAAAGACGCGCAGCAGGCCCTGTTGTCCTGGCGCGCACTCGATTTTGAGCAGGCCGCCGCTGACAAGGGCTTGGTGGTGGCAGCGCTGCGCAGTTTTGAGGCGTGGGACCTTCATCCGCAAGGCATGGCAGTCGCGCGCGAACCGCTGTTGGCGTTTGAGCAGATCGGCGACGCACCAGCACACGATCTGCCCCTGCTTGCCAGCCACCAACGGCCGCTGGCGGATATCAAAGTACTGGACCTCACGCGGATACTTGCTGGGCCGGTGTGCGGGCGAACCCTGGCTGCCTACGGTGCGGAGGTGATGTTGTTGAACGCACCGCACCTGCCCAACATCACGTCGATCGCGGACACCAGCCGTGGCAAGTTGTCGGCCCTTGCAGACTTGCGCACCGCGCAAGGGCGCGAACAGCTAGATGCGCTGCTGATGCAGACCCATGTCTTTGTCCAGGGCTACCGTCCTGGGGCGCTGGCCGCTCTGGGTTATGGCCCGCAAGAGCTCGCTGCGCGGCGTCCCGGCATGGTGTGTATTTCGTTATCGGCGTATGGCGAGCAGGGGCCCTGGAATACGCGGCGTGGTTTTGACTCGCTGGTGCAAACCGCCACGGGTTTCAACGTGGCAGAAGCGCAGGCCGCAGGGCAGGAAGACCCGAAGGCGCTGCCGTTACAGATTCTGGACTATGCCAGCGGTTTCCTGATGGCTTATGCGGCGTCGGCAGCGCTGGTCCGGCAGGCGCAGCAAGGCGGCAGCTGGCATGTGCGGGTATCGCTGGCCCGGGTTGGCCAATGGATTCGGCAACTTGGCCGGGTGGCAAACGGGTTCACGGCGCAGCGGCCCGCCATGGGCCCCTGGCTTGAAACCAGCGCGACCGGTTTTGGCGAGCTCGCGGCACCGCGCCACAGCGCGCAACTGGGCCGCACTCCGGCAGCCTGGAGCCGGGTGTCGATGCCGCCGGGCAGCCACCCGCCCGTGTGGCCCGCGACCTAGATTACCTGCTTGCGCTGCGCGCGCTCAGGTGCCGCAGGTTGGCGGTTTCGTGCTTGATCACTGTGCGCAGCCACTTGAAGGCCGGCTCCGCGTGGTGCCGTTCGTGCCAGTACTGCTTGATCTCGAAGTTGGCCAGAGGCAGTGGCGGTGGGAAAAGCTTGATGTCGATCAGGTGGCTGAATGCCAGGCCAAGGTCTTCGGGAATGGTCACGATGAGGTCAGATTGCGCGATCAGAAACGGCAGCGCATTGAAACGTGGCACACGTAGCGATACGTCGCGCGCCAGGCCAAGGCGTGCCAGCGTTTCTTCGACAATGCCGTGTGGTGAGCCACTGGTCCAGTACATGCCGTGTTTGGCGCGCAGAAACTGCTCCATCGACAGGCTGTTGCCAATGTCAGGGTGGTCGCTGCGCACCGCACATACATAGGTGGTGCTGCGCAGGGTTTGCTGGTGCGCCCAGTTTGGCATGCCCAGGAAGTAGCCTACCGCCAGGTCTATCTCCCCGCCGTCCAGTGCATCCACTACTTCATCGGGGCGCAGGTCAATCACCGTCAGATTTGCATGCGGTGCGTTGTCGCTCACATGCCGCAGCACCTGCGGCATGACCACCAACATTCCAACGTCGTTGATGTAAATGCGGTAGTTGACGGTAGTGCTGTGCGCCGAGAAAGTGGCCGGCTGGTCGACCTCACGCAATATATCCAGCGCCCGCGATATCTTGACCGACATGCCATCGGCGTACGGCGTGGGCCGCATGCCGTGCGACGTGCGCACAAACAGCGGGTTGTCCAGCCGCTCGCGCAAACGTTTTAGCGCAGCGCTCACAGCAGGTTGTGTCAAGCCCAGCTCAATCGCCGCCGCTGAAAGGCTTTGGTGCCGGTAGATGGCATCAAAAGTCATCAATAGGTTGAGGTCAAAGTCAAGCAGGTTCATGATGCGGTCCGTAGGTCGGCAGGTCGGTAGGTCAGCAGGCCGCTGCCGGGCGGGGGAGTGCAGCAGTCTGATATTAACCAGATTGATTCAATTGATAAATCCGGCTGCTAGCAATTTATATGACTTGGCACTAGACTGCCCGTCAAGCATCGCGGCAGGCACAGACCTGCTTGCGCAAGGAGACACATTTGGACCAGGTGATTGCGGCGGACGGGGTTGCGGACTTGACGGCTGCGCTGGCGGTAGCCAACGCGCAACCCCTGTGGGATCGTTACCAGCGGCTGACGCGGCGTGAGCCGGCCGCTGCAGATCGGCCGTTGTGCTGGGCGTGGGCCGATATGGAGCCACTGGTACAGCGCGCAACGCGTGAGGTGGCCATGGAAGACGCCGAGCGAAGGGTGCTGCTGCTCACGCATCCCGCATTCCCGGACGCGGCCGTATCCACCACAAATCTGCTGGCCGGGCTGCAGACGCTGTTGCCAGGCGAAGTGGCACGGGCGCACCGCCATGCCTTGCAGGCGGTACGTTTCGTGATGGACGGCGGCGGGGCAGTCACCAGTGTGAACAACCAGCGCTGTCCGATGTTCGAGGGCGACCTGATCCTGACCCCTGCCTGGACCTGGCATGAACACGTGCATCCAGGCCAGGGGCGTGTAGTCTGGTTCGATGGGCTCGATCTGCCGCTGTGCCGCCACCTCGACACGATGTTTCTGGAGATCGCCGGGGAGCGCAAAGATATGGTGGAGCCGTTGCCCACCCGCGCAGCGGCGGTGCAAAGCGCAGTGGCCCTGCCACCGGATGCGTTTGATCTGAAAGAGTCCGATCCCAGCCGTTACCGTTACGCACGCGAGCGAGCCTGGCGCGCGCTGATGCAGTCCAGCGCTGCACCTGACGGCAGCCGCTTGCTGCGGTATGTGAATGGGGACAGCCAGGGACCGGTATTGCCCACGCTCGACTGTTACCTGATGGCCTGTGCCGCCAACCGGCCGACGCGGCCCTACCGCAGCACCAGCAATGCGGTGTGTGTGGTGGCACAAGGGCAGGGCAGCAGCCAGATCGGTGGCACGTCCATCAAATGGAACCAGCGCGACGTGTTCTCCCTGCCACACTGGAACTGGGTCAGCCACACCGCGACAGAAGACGCAGTGATTTTCATGATGACTGACCGCGAACTGCTGGCATCTCTTGGGTACCTGCGAGAGGAGGAGCAGGAATGAGCCGCCCGGCCGTTCCGAAGGCGCATGGCACCGCAGTGCGTAGCACGGAGGTGTTCCGATGAAATTTTGCCGCTTCAACGCCGGGCGTCTGGGCGTCGTGCAAGACGGCTGGGTCTACGACGTGACCAGTGTGCTTGACCTGCTGCCGGCGCAGCGTTACCCGCTGCCCCAGAAAGACCTGCTGATCGAAGCATTGCCGCAACTGATCGAGCCCATGCAACGCGCCATGACAGGTGCGCTGCGCCATGCGGTGGCAGATGTGTGTTTCGATTCGCCGGTCGCCAACCCGGGCAAGATCATTGGCGCGCCGATCAATTACAAAGCCCATATCGACGAGAGCAAAAGCGACCCTGGCATTGCCCACGGCCGCAACCTTACGTCGATAGCTGACTGGGGCCTGTTCCTCAAGGCCGGCAGTTCGCTGGTGGGTTGTGGGGCCGAGATCGCGCTGCGGTTTGAAGACCGGCGCAATGACCATGAGGTGGAGCTGGGTGTGGTCATTGGTTCGGTGTGCCACCAGGTGCCGCGCGCGCAGGCCATGGCCCACGTGGCGGGTTACGCCATTGCCCTGGACATGACGCTGCGCGGCACCGAGTTTCAGTGTTTTCGCAAGTCCATCGATAGTTATTCGGTGCTCGGCCCGTGGCTGGTGACGGCCGATGAAATCAACGACCCGAACCAGCTTGACCTGTGGCTCAAGGTAAACGGCGAGATACGCCAGCAATCGAACACGCGCCACCTAGTCTACGACATCGCCCGGCTGATTGAATTTGCGTCTTCGTTCTACACCCTGAACCCAGGTGACATTTTGAAGTCCGGCACCCCCGAGGGCGTAGGGCCTGTGCGGCCCGGCGACCGGATTGAGGCGGGCATACAACAGGTAGGTGAATTTTCCATGCGTGTCGCGTCTGCTTATGCGACGCGGCCTGAGAATTCCTGACTTCTTCCGACCTC
>JANOCN010000475.1:0-5611 GCA_031412185.1 Betaproteobacteria bacterium
GTATTCACCAGGACGGCGTGCTGAAAGCGCGTGACACCTATGAGATCATGCGGGCCGAAGACGTAGGCTGGTCTGCCAACAAGATTGTGCTGGGCAAACTCAGCGGCCGCAACGCGTTCAAACAGCGCCTGGTCGAGTTGGGCGTGGCTATGGAGAGTGAAGCCGATATCAACACCGCGTTTGCCCGGTTCAAAGAGCTGGCCGACCGCAAGAGCGACATCTTCGACGAAGATATTCTCGCGCTGGTGAGTGATGAAAGTGTGACGCACGATAACGAGCATTACGGGTTCGTGTCCTTGTGCCAGCAAAGCGAAACCGGCGAAAGGCCGCATGCGACGATCGTCATTACCGTCGAGGGCAAAGAGGTCAAAGGTTCGTCGGACGGTAATGGCCCGGTGGACGCTTCGCTCAAAGCGATAGAAACCCACGTGCACAGTGGCGCGGAAATGGTGCTGTATTCGGTCAACGCGATCAGCGGCTCCACCGAGAGCCAGGGCGAGGTGACGGTACGGCTGCAAAACAGTGGGCGGGTGGTCAACGGCGTCGGTGCCGACCCCGACATCGTGGTCGCGTCTGCCAAGGCTTACCTGAGCGCACTGAACAAATTGCACAGCAAAGCCGAACGGGTGTCGGCCCAGGGTTGATTAGGCTGAAAACTGACGGCATTTGCCGGTGCAACTTTAAATAACTTGTGCAAGTACTTGATCTTGCATGACTTTCCTGTTTAAACTCGCGCTGTCAGGACAATCGGTGGTGCACCACCGCCGATTCGCGCCTCTTTGTTGCTTCGAGGTACCTCTTTTGAACCACACAAAACGTTTTCTGGTTTTGGCATTGTTTGCTGCGGCCTTGGTGGTCCCGGCCTCCCACGCGGCGGTCAGCAAAAAGAAGGCGGCGTCCAAGCCATCCAGGGTGTCCGTGGTGTTGAAGCGACCGGCTTCCAAGACGGTGGTGATTGCAAAACGCAAGCGTGCGGCACCGGTGGAGGTCGTGGCAGCAAGACCGTCGTTTGGCCAGATTGCAGGTCTGCACGACAAGCAGGACTCGCTGGATCTGAAGTCCAGCGTCGCGCTGGTGATTGACCAGGACACGCGAGAGGTGCTGTTTCGCAAGAACGAACAAGCCGTTTTACCCATTGCGTCGCTGACCAAACTCATGACCGGCTTGGTAGTCAGCGAGGCCCGCTTGCCGATGGACGAGCTGATTGTCATTTCGCAGGACGACGTTGACACTGAGAAGGGCAGCCGGTCACGGCTCAAAGTTGGCACCGAGTTGAGCCGGGGTGAATTGATGCATCTGGCCCTGATGTCGAGCGAGAACCGGGCTGCGCATGCGTTGGGCCGGAGCTTTCCGGGCGGTTTGTCCCGGTTCGTTGCATTGATGAACGAAAAGGCCAAGGCCCTGGGCATGGCGGACACCAGTTACTCCGAACCTACCGGCCTGTCCAGCAAAAACCAGTCCAGCGCCCAAGACCTGGCCCGGCTGGTCAATGTGGCTTACGGAGACCCGACGCTGAGGCAGTGGTCCACGTCGCCGCGGCATGAGGTCGCGGTTGGCAACCGGACGCTGCAATTCAACAACACCAATCGGCTTATCAGCAACCCAGACTGGGATATCGGTCTGCAAAAGACCGGCTATATCTCTGAAGCCGGTCGTTGCCTGGTGATGCAAACCACAGTGGCAGGGCGCAAACTCATCATGGTGTTTCTCGACTCGGCCGGCAAACTCAGCCGTCTGGGCGACGCAGAACGTGTGCGCCGCTGGGTCGAGTCGGCGAGCCTGGTCAAACCATTGGGCTGATCAGCGCAAAGTCCCAGCGTTCACGGGCGCGTGCTGCCGGGCGGCAGCCCGAGGGTGTTCGAAATTTCCTGGGCGGTCGCCTGCAGTTGGGCCAGCCAGTTCTCGTCCATCCGGCTAGCGGGCGCCGAAATCGACAGGCCGGCGACCAGCTTGCCCTGGTCGTCATAAACGCCGGCCGCCATGCAACGGACACCCAACTCGAGTTCTTCGTTGTCGTGGGCAACATGAAACTGGCGCACGCGGGCGAGTTCGCGTTCGAGTGTTGGTAGCTGCGTGATGCTGTTCTTGGTGTGGCCGTTCAGCCCGGTGCGCCCGGCATAGGCCCGGATACGCTGTGCGTCGTCTGCCGCCAAAAAAAGTTTGCCGACCGACGTCAAGTGCAGCGGCGCCCGCCCGCCGATGGCCCGCACCACTTGCATACCCGAGCGTTCGCTGAAGGCCCGTTCTATGTACACGATCTCGTCGCCCTGGCGCATGCTCAGGTTGACCGGCTGCTGGATGCGCTTGTGCAGCTCGCGCATCGGTAGCAATGCCGCATCGCGCACATTCAGGCGGCCTTTGACCAGGTTGCCGAGTTCCAGCAGGCGCATACCCAGTCGGTAGCTGCCCGGCTGCGAGCGTTCGACAAACCGGCCAATCGCCAGGTCGTTAAGTATCCGGTGTGCTGTGGAGGGGTGCAGCCCGGTCTTGTCGCTGATGTCTTTGAGAGACATCGCGTCTTCCCGCGACGCGAGCACGTCAATCAGCGCAAACATGCGCGCCATCACCTGTACTGCAGGGGTGGCCACCAAATCGGGGTCGGACTTCTTCAATGTTTGTTACCCCCGGTCCAAACCCCGTCCACCAGCGTTTGTTGCGGGTGAAAACAGGCCTTGTAACTCATCTTGGGGCTGGCCCCGATCCAGTAGCCGAGATAAACGTGCGGCAGCCCCATCTTGCGCGCCTGCTCAATCTGCCACAACACGCTGTAGGTTCCGTAACTGGCCTGTGGATCCAGTTCGTAGAACGTATACACGGCTGAGATTCCGTCTTCCAGCACGTCCAGGATCGAGACCATCTTCAGCGCCCCGGCAACTCCTTCGACCGAAGGTTCCCTGAATTCAACCAGGCGGGAATTGACCCGGCTTTGCAACAGGAACTGGGTGTACTGCTCAATACTGTCCTGGTCCATGCCACCGCCCGCGTGGCGGCCGTTCTGGTAGCGCAGGTAGAGCTGGTAGTGCTCCGGCACAAAGCCCAGTTTGATAACGCGCGACTGCAGGCGGGAGTGGCGGACCCACGCCCTGCGTTGGCTGCGGTCGGGCGCAAACTGCTGCGCCAGCACACGCAGCGGCGTACAGGCATGGCAACCGTCGCAATGCGGACGGTAGGTGAACAGGCCGCTACGCCTAAAGCCCTGGCTCACCAGTTCGGAATAGGTGGCGTTGTTGATCAGGTGGCTGGGTGTCGCTACCTGCGAGCGGGCCAGGCGGCCATTCAAGTAGCTGCACGGGTAGGGTGCCGTGGCATAAAACTGCAGCGCTTGAAGCGGGAGGTCCTTGAGGTGCGTCACGTGTCAGCGGGCCTTTCCAGCAGGAGTTGCTGCCAGTATAGGGCGTCAAATTTCCAGGGTGGTGCGGCCATTCCAAGGCTCTGCGCGCACGCTGCCAGAAATACCGAACGCGGCATTTCGGCCGCTCCCATGGATGACAGATGCCGCGTATTCTGCTGGCAGTCGATGTAGCGTATGCCATGCGCCCGGCAGAAGCACACCAGCGCTGCAAGGGCAATCTTGGAGGCGTCGGGCCGCGCACTGAACATCGACTCGCCGAATACTGCCTGGCCCAGTGCCACGCAGTACAAGCCCCCTACCATGTCACCGTCGATCCAGGTCTCCACGCTGTGGGCGAAACCGGCGCGGTGCAGGGCACGGTAGGCCTGTTGCATCTCGGGCACGATCCAGGTGCCGTCGGCACCCCCGCGAGGTGCGCTGGCACATTGGTGCAGGACCTGCGCAAAAGCAGAGTCAACCCGGATCTCGCAGTTGCCCGATTGGCTGAACCGGCGCAGTGTCTTGCGCAAGGACTGATGCAACCTGAAGTCGGCGACCGCAAGCACCATGCGTGGGTCCGGGCTCCACCACAGAATCGGTTGCCCGTCACTGAACCATGGGAATATGCCCTGGCTGTAGGCAGCACGCAGAGTGTCAACATCGAGCTGCCCGCCTGCCGCGAGCAGCCCCGGCGCCTCCGACGCCGACCCCCAGCTCTGCCCCACCGGGGGGAACGCCTCACCCGGATCCAGCCAGGGAAGCGCCAAGCCATTGTTGTTTCGCATGTCGCCGACTTTAGCCGACCGGCAGCCATGCGCTACCGAATGCCGGTTAGAATCCAGCCTCGTCGGGGCGTAGCGCAGCCTGGTAGCGCATCTGGTTTGGGACCAGAGGGTCGAAGGTTCGAATCCTTTCGCCCCGACCACCATTCACAAGTCTTGCTCAGCATGCCTGCCCGTAGCTCAGTTGGATAGAGCATCAGCCTTCTAAGCTGAGGGTCGGGGGTTCGATCCCCTCCGGGCAGACCATCAAAAATTGGTTTAAGGCAGTTGCCGGTCAGGTGGGCCGCATTTCGCCGACTCTGGTCGTTTTTGTTGCCAATCGCTACGACAGTTGCGCACGGCAATTCGCGCAATCGCTTTGGGAGATAGCCGCGTTGCGGTTCGCTAGACTCGGGGCCTACCTTTAAGACCCAACACGATCAGGACGCCTATTCCATGCCAGCCACCAGATCCTTCGACGGGCCCAGCGGGGCAGACGCATTTGCAATTGCCGGGCGCGTCTGTGTGGTCACCGGTGCTGGTAGCG
This sequence comes from Betaproteobacteria bacterium, assembly GCA_031412185.1. Lineage (GTDB taxonomy): Bacteria > Pseudomonadota > Gammaproteobacteria > Burkholderiales > Burkholderiaceae_C > CAISIP01. The sequence goes on from JANOCN010000475.1 coordinate 4,640, forward strand.
GCATCGGCCGCGAGATTGCGATCGCGATGGCGCGCGAGGGTGCCTACGTCGCAGTGCTTGCGCGTAACCCGCTGGGCAGCGCCCAGACCGTGCTTGAGATCACACGCGCCGGAGGGCGGGCGGCGGCAATTGACTGCGACACGTCCGATGCAGCAAGTGTCGCTGCAGCAGCGAAACACAGCGCGGCGACCTTCGGCCCCTGCGATGTGCTGGTAAACAACGCGGGAATATTGCGCTCCGGCGCGCTCGATACCCTTGCGCTCAAGGACTGGAACGAGGTGCTGTCGATCAACCTGACCGGCTACTTCCTCTGCGCGCAGGCGTTTGGTGCACAGATGCGCGCGCAGGGCAGAGGTGCCCTGGTGCATATAGCGTCCATCGCGGCCGACCACGCCACCCCCTTTGGCGGCGCGTACAGCGTTGCGAAGGCGGGGATAAGCATGTTGTCGCGCCAGCTCGCGGTCGAGTGGGGTCCGCACGGCATTCGCAGCAACACGGTCCATCCTGGCTTGATTGTTACGCCAATGTCGCAAGCGTTCTACGACCAGACGGGTGCAATCGAGCGCCGCAGCCAGGCTGTTCCTGCAGGCCGCATCGGGCAACCCGGGGATATTGCCCAGGCGGCACTTTTTTTGGCCAGCGACCGCAGCGCCTATATCACCGGCCAGGAACTGACCGTGGACGGCGGTTTTACGCGCATGTTGATGGGCCTGATTCCACGCCCCGGTTATGAGCGCGAGCCGGGCCAGGCGCTACCCCCGACCCCCCAGAGCTGAGCGGTTGGACGCGGGTGCGTCAAGCACCCCTTCGAAAACCCTTCGGGTTTTCCCTAGTAGATCATTTAAATGGTCTGACAATAAAATTTATCCAAAATCGTCTCAGCGTGTGTCCAACGCCGCAGCCGACGCAAATTGGAGACATCGATGGCGAATGCACGGGATAACTTGTCGACAGCCTTCGCTGCGTGGTGGC
>JANOCN010000476.1:0-3431 GCA_031412185.1 Betaproteobacteria bacterium
GGTGACGTCGTCGATGCCCTCGGTCGTCGGTGGGTTGAACTTGACGTGGTAAGTGCGGCCGGATGCCGGGTGGGACCGTCTGCCGCTCATGCGCTCGATGATGGCGTCGAACGGAACATCGATTTCCACCACGAAATCAAGTTTCACCGCAGCGGTCTTCATCGCATCTGCCTGTGGGATGGTGCGTGGAAATCCGTCGAACAGGAAGCCACCGTTGCAGTCCGCTTGCACGATCCGTTCCTTGACCAGACCAACGATGATGTCATCACTTACCAGGGCGCCGGCGTCCATGACCTTCTTCGCCGCCAGGCCCATTGGTGTACCGGCCTTGACCGCCGCGCGCAGCATGTCACCTGTGGATATCTGGGGGATGCCGTACTTCTGGCATATGAAGGTGGCTTGTGTGCCTTTACCCGCACCGGGTGCGCCCAACAAAATGAGTCTCATGAATGTCCTCGGGTAGATGGTATCGACTGGCGTCGCACGGGCACGCACCTTGCCTCGGCGTTTTTTTCTTTGCTCGGAGAATAGCATGGGCGCTGACGCGCGCGCGCAGCTTACCTGATCCGGGTCAGGCTTTGAAAAGCAGCCGCACGCGCTCCAGATCCTGTGGCGTGTCGATTCCGGGTCCCGGGTCCTGGTTGCTGACGTGCACCGCGATCCGGTAGCCATGCCACATGGCACGGAGCTGTTCCAGTGCTTCCGCAATTTCCAGTGGTGCACGTGCCAGCCGGGGGTACGAACGCAGAAACCCGACCCGGTAACCATAGATGCCGATATGGCGCAACGGTGCGGCAGCGCGCAGCGGGTCGACGTCGGGCGTCACAGCGTCATGCCACCAGCAGGTACCCGGAAAATCCCGAGCCACCGGAATCGGCGCGCGGCTGAAGTACAAGGCGCAGCCCTTGGCGTCGAGCACCACTTTGACGACATTCGGATTGAGGTAGTCCACGAGCGAATCGATGGCGTGGGCCGCAGTACTCATGCGCAACTGCGGGTCTTGCTGCAACAGGGCGGCAACGGCATCCACCAGCAGCGGGTCAATCAGCGGTTCGTCGCCCTGGACGTTGACCACGATTCCGGCGTCGTCCAGCGCCAGCAGATCACATGCTTCTGCCAGGCGGTCGCTGCCCGACTGGTGGTCAGTCCGGGTGAGCACCGATTCGACACCGTGCGTATCGCACGCCGCAATGATCAACGGGCTGTCCCCGGCGACCACGACACGCATGGTGCGCGAGCCGGTCGCCGACGACAACACGCGTTGGGCGACACGCACCACCATCGGTACCCCGGCAATCTCGGCCAAGGGCTTGTTGGGAAGCCGTGTCGACGCCAGGCGCGCCGGAATAAGTACCGTGAAACTCACGCGGCAGATCTCGTCCGGTGCGCGGTTAGCCGGCGCTCGGTATCAGAGCCCCAGCTCTTCATCGCTCATGACCCGGGCCTCGTTTTCCAGCAGTATCGGAATACCGTCGCGCACCGGGTAGGCCAGTCGCGCGCTGCGCGACGTCAACTCCTGGCGTTCGCGGTCGTATTCCAGCGGGCCCTTGGTAACCGGGCAGACCAGCAGTTCAAGAAGGCGTGTGTCCATGGCTGGATGATAACTTTGGTACCAGCGCTTGCAGCAGCCGTCCAAACGCATCCCAGAATGCGGGCTCCAGCGTGACCAGCAGCGGCACCGCTAATGCGTCGGGTCGGTGCAGCCACAGCTTGGTGGCATCTTTCTCGGTACACAACAGGGTGTGCTGGCGCGTATGCGCCCAGTCCGGCGCATCGAAGGTCGCATGATCAGCCAGCGCCACGGTGTGTGCAAGCGGCACACCGGCGGCACGCAACATGCCAAAAAAAGCCTCGGGTCGCGCTATGCCGGCCACCGCCCACAACTGGGATTGCGGCCGGCTCCTGAAGCTGCGCAGGTCATCCAATCGCAACTGGGAGCCATCCCTGCGTCGGGCATAACCCGCCAATGTGCGAGACGCCAGATAGGCATCCAGCCCGCTTTGTGGTGTTGCAGTCAGTACCAGGCCTGTGGGGCGCGGCCAGCGCTCGCGCAGCGGGCCCGCAGGCAACAGCAACCCGTTGCCCAGCCCGCGCTCGTCAAAGACACAGATCTCCAGATCGCGGTGTAGGCGGTGGTGTTGCAATCCGTCATCACACACCAGCAAGCCCACGTCCGGATAGGCAGCCAACAGCGCGCGGGCGGCCTCGATACGTGATGTCGCCACGAACACAGGTGCGCCGGTGGTCTGCTTTATCAGCAACGGCTCATCGCCCGCGTCGCTGGCAACACTGCCACGATGCACCTCACGACAGTCACGGCTGGTGCGCCCATAACCGCGTGACAACACGCCCACCGTGTAACCCTGCGTTTGCAGGTGCGCAACCAGCGCCATCACCACCGGTGTCTTGCCACCCCCACCCGCCACCACGTTGCCAACCACCACCACCGGAACGGGCACGCGTTCGACCCGCCTTATGCCGGACCGGTAGAGCCATCGGTGAAATCCAGCCACAGCGCCGTACAACACCGATAGCGGCCACAACAGCCAGGCGAGCGTACCCCGACGCTGCCAGCTATTTAGAAGGATGCGCCTTGCCACTCAACGTGAGGCTGCTCTGGCAGACGGCTGGGTTGCAAAGGTGATCTGGTTAAGCCCGGCGCGCCGCGCTGCCTCCATCACCGTGATAACGGCCTGGTGTTTGGCACTGGCATCTGCATTGATGATGACCACGCTGTCCTTGCCCGCTTTGGCTGCGGCGAGCAAGGCACTGGCCAGAATCTCTGTGCTCGCGCCGGGCACGGCAACCGCGTTGACGCTGTAGACACCATCGCTGCTGACAGTTACCAGCAGTTCCTTCGGGTGGTCGCGCTGGGCATCGACGTCGGCGACCGGCAGTCTGATCTGCAATTCGGTGAACTTGCTGTAGGTGGTGGACAGCATCAGGAAGATGAGCACGACCAGCAGCACATCAATGAAGGGAATCAGGTTGATTTCGGGTTCGTCCCGAGACCTGGTACGAAAGTTCATGGGCCTTTGCGCAGCGTGTTGAGGTGGCGCGCCAGCCGCTCGGAAGCAAGCTCCAGCGTCAGCAGGTGGCCGTCCACGGTGGCCCGGAAGTAGCGCCAGAAAATCAACGCCGGGATGGCAATAATCAGGCCAAACGCCGTGTTGTACAGCGCCACCGAGATGCCGTGGGCCAGTTGCGCGGGGTTGCCACCAGTGGCACCGCCGACGGGGCTCTGTGATCCAAATATCTCGATCATGCCGACCACGGTGCCGAACAAACCCATCAACGGTGCAGCAGAGGCAATGGTGGCCAACGCTGCGAGGTACTTTTCCAGCCGGTGAGCGACTTGGCGACCGACCCCTTCCATGCTGGCACGCAGGTCTGCCTCTCTGCAGCGCGGATTCGAGTTCAGCGCCCGAAAG
>JANOCN010000477.1:0-4912 GCA_031412185.1 Betaproteobacteria bacterium
GTTCCGCCGAGTACCAGGATGCGCTTCATACTCCCGTTGCCGTTGCCACTGTCGAACCACTCATCAGGATTACCTCCACGCTGCGCGTTGCGGTGCTATGCGCCTTGGGAGCGGCCCGGCGGACCATTCGGCCCACCTTCATGCTGCGCACTACGGTGCTATTCGCCTTGGGAGCGGCCCGGCGGCTCATGGCAACTCCTTGTTTTCGGGCTCGGCTGCACCGGTTCGCGGCCCGATGGTTCCGAGGCGTGCCTTGAGCGACTGCGGCTGGCCGCTCAGGATGGCGGCATAGTTGGTGGTGTTGCTGAGCACTTTTTTCACGTAGTCGCGGGTTTCATTGAAGGGCACGTTTTCGGCCCAGATGGCGGCTTCCAGCAGCGGGCCATTGCGCCAGTTGCGCGGGCGGCCGGGGCCGGCGTTGTAGGCTGCAGCGGCCATCGGCATGGAACCGGCAAAGTCGTCCAGCACCAGCTTCAGGTAGCCGGTACCGATGGCGATGTTGGTGTCGCGGTCGGTGATCTGGTTGGCGGTAAAGTTGTCCAGCCCGATCTTTTTGGCGGTCCAGCGGGCGGTGGCCGGCATGACCTGCATCAGCCCCGACGCGCCCACGCTGGATCGGGCGTCCATGATGAAACGGCTTTCCTGCCGGATCAGGCCGTACACATAGGCCGGGTCCAGCCCGATTTGCGCGGTACGTTTCACCACGGAGGTCTTGAACGGCATCGGAAAACGCTGCTCGAAATCCATCACCGCACGGGTGCGTTCGCTGGTATTGATACAGCGGTCCCACACCTCGCGCTGGCAGGCCAGGTCGGCGGCGGCCAGCAGGGCACGGTCGTCCATGCCGCCGCGATCGTGCAGGTTGGTGCTGTAGTTCCACTCGCGCACACCTTCGCTGCGCAATCCGATGGCAATCGCATACAGGCTGCGAATGAGACCCGGGTTCTGCCGCGCGGCTTCTTTTTCTTCCAGGCTCAAGGGGGCCGGGCGCTCGGGTACGTTGATCTTCTGGCCCAGTTCCTCCAGCGCCAACTGCTCGTAAAACCCCCGCACGCTGGCAATACTCTCCAGCAGCGGTGTCGCTTGAAGGCGCTCGGCTTCGGTTCGGCCAGGGCGCATCAGCGCGCGGGCACGCCAGTAGACCCACGCCGGGTCTTTGCTTTGCGCCTCGGACATGGCGGCAGTGGCCTCCAGCACCTGCGGCCACTTGCTGGCACGCAATGCCGCGCGCACCTTCCAGGCCAGGTGGTCGTCGTGCATGAATTTGTCCTGCCCGTTGGCGAACCAGGTAGTGGCGTTATCCGACAGGCGCATGGCAGCACGTTTGCCGACCACGCCCCAGACCCAGCTGCGTTCTTCTTGTGAGAGCTGGGTCTTCCAGCGCAGCTTGTCCAGCTCGACGGCTGCCAGCGCCGGGTCTTCTACGGCCAGCCGTATCAAGGCCAGCGTAACGAGTTCTTTGGTGCGCGGTAGCAGGGCGGTGAGTTTTTCGTCCAGGTAACGCGATGGGTTGGCATAGATGGTGCTCACCTTGGTCGCCCAGTCCGGGTTGAGCAGGCCGACCGCCTGTGTGGCGATACGCACGCGGTCGTTTTCCATGCCCAGGCGTGCGCGCACCCAGGCCACATGGGGTTTGAGTTTGCCCGCCTTGAGTTGCTGCTCCACTGCGGTAGCGCAGCCGTCGTCGGCCTCGCGCTGGGCCAGCCAGTTGTCCTGGATCTGCGCCGCCACATCGGCACCACTGGTATTGAAGTCGGTCAGCAGCGCGTAGCAGCGCAGCGAGCGGTCGTCGCCCATTCGGAACTTAGGGTATTCGACCATGAAGCCGGCCCAGTCGCGCACCTGGCCCATCAGCTGCAGCCAGTCGTTGCGCATGCGGTCTTCCTGGTAGGTGCCGGCAAAGCGCTGCATAAACTCCTGCACCTCTCTGGCGCTGGCCGACTCCAGCCGAGCGCGCAGCTCCCAGTAAGCGGCCCAGGGCTCCAGCGTGTGCCCACGTACCTGGGGCAACAGCGCTGCCAGGCGTTTGCGATCGGCCTTTCTGTAAGCGTCGGCCATTTCCAGAATCGTCTCGTCGGCGCGGGCGGTTTCTTTGGACTGGGCCAGTGCAGTAGATGCAGGCCCCACAACCAGCGCCAGCGCCATGGCGATCAATGTCAAAATAGCTCGGAACTGCATGTGGGCATTATGGACAACTCCGAAGAGAAGAAAACGCTGGAAAAGAAAGCCCTTCGCAAGCTATTGGTCCAGCAGCGCCTGGACATGCCCGACCGCCAGCAACGCGGCAACGTGTTGCAGGACGTGATGCGCATCTGGCTGGTAGGGCGGCCCGACACCGTGATTGGTGCTTACTGGCCGATCAAGGGTGAATTCGACCCGCTGCCGGCGCTGCACCGCTGGAAGGAAGATGGCGAGTTGATCGACCAGCCCCAGCCCCGGCGCATCGGTTTGCCGGTAGTGGACAAGGTGCACAAGACGCTGGTGTTCCACGCCTGGTACCCCGGCTGCCGTATGGAAGAAGACGCCTACGGCATACCCAAACCCAAAGACACCGAAGTGATTGTGCCTACCGTGCTGTTTGTCGCCTGTGTGGGTTACGGGCCGGGCGGTTACCGGCTTGGTTACGGGGGCGGTTTTTACGACCGTACCCTTGCCACGCTGCAGCCACGGCCCTATACGGTGGGGCTGGGGTTTACCAATGGTTTCCTGCCCGACTTCGAGCCGCAGCCGCACGACATACCGCTGGATGCCATCCTGAACGAAAACGGCCAGGTCTGGCCGGTCTAGAGTAGCTGCGGGATCGCTCTATCGCGGGTGCAGGGCCGGTGTGGCGCCGGTGTACCGCCCGTCAGCCGTTTTTCTTGCGCGTGGCAGGCGGTGTTACCTCGGCTTGCTGCGCACCACCCGGGTCGCCAATCGCCCGGCGCGTCAAATCTGCCTGCGCCTGTATCCAGCTGCAAAATGCCGCGATCTCAGGCCGCGCAGCAGAACGCGGCCCGACCACCAGCCAGTAGGCCAGCGGTGAATCCAGCCGCAACCCCGGCAATACCTCCACCAGATCGCCACTGGCCAGGCTGTCGGCTACCAGCGGCATACGCGCCAGCGCAATACCCTGGCCGGTAAGGGCGGCCTGCGCAATCTGGTGCGCATAGTTGAAGTAGAGCCAGCGCTTGGGCTCCAGCCGCTGCAGGTTGTTGGCATCCAGCCAGCGCCGCCAGGCCAATACCTCCACCATATTCTGGTTGCGGCTCATGTCGCTGGCTTCAATCAGCGCAAAGTGGGCCAGGTCGCTGCCGCGCTTCAGGCCGTGGCCGCTTTTCAGCAACCATGGGCTGGCCACCGGCGTGAGTTGTTCGCCAAACAGGCGTATCGCATGCGGTGGGGCGTTACCCGGCCGGGTGTAGCGCAGGGCGATATCGACGTCGGCGGTATCCATGTCTACCGGCGTGTCGCTGGCATCGATTCGGATGTCGATGTCGGGGTGTTCGTTCTGGAACGCTTCCAGCCGGGGAATCAGCCACATCGACGCAAACGAGGCCCAGGTGGTCACCGCCACGCTTTTGCGCCCGGCACTGCGCCGGATCAGGCGTACCGCACTGTCGAGCCGCTCCAGAGACGGCACCACCGCGCGCAGCAACTGGGCACCCGCGCTGGTGAGCTCCACCGCACGGGTATGGCGCAGGAAAAGCGCAACACCGACCTCTTCTTCCATCGCCTGGATCTGGCGGCTGACCGCGCTTTGCGTCAGCGCCAGCTCTTCGGACGCAGCGCGGAAGTTCAGCTGCCGCGCCACCGCTTCAAAGGCGCGCAAATGGCCCGCAGCAATCGGGCGGGTGCGCAGATGGTTTTCGGAATGTTGCATCGGTGACGGCCCTTGCGTTAGCTGTGATTCATGCGCTTTTTGAATGAATAGTGTAGTCCGATTTCATTGGACCAGAAGGGCCCGTGGGCCGATGATCAAGCCTCAATCGGTTCAACAGGAGAATCCTATGGCATCCACCAACGCACCCCTGTGGCAAGCCGCTACCGACACTGCAGCAGTGCCCGGTTTCTGGAAGCTGGCACCCGAGCGGGCGGTTACGCTGAACCCTGGCGAAGCGGGTGTATTGCGCGTTGCCCAGGGCCATGTCTGGGTTACGCTGGACGGCCCCCACCAGGGGCCCGCCAACGACTGGGGCGACCTGGTGCTGCACCCTGGCGAGCAGTTGCGATTGATGCCTGGGCAACACGCGGTTGTGGAGTCGTTTGGCGACGCCGTCAACGAGCCGGCGTACTTCAGCTGGGAGCCCAGCACCGCCCGCGTGCTGGCCGTTCCCACCGAAGACGCCGGCTGGCGCGACGTGCTGGCACGGCCTACGCTACAGGGCGACGATGAAATCATGGTGTCGGTGCGCGCGCTGGGGCAGGCCTTGCGGCGCGGGCTTGGCCTGCTGGCTGCGGCGCTGCAGTATCTGGTGGCGGGCAAGGGCCGGGTATTGCGGGGCCTGGAAGCCAACCAGCCTTGACCTTAGCCGAGCCAGGTGCCGGGTTGGCTTGCTAACTAGCTGCTGGCAGGACGGCTTTGGCCCCGCCGCTTCGCCGCTGCTGGCACCATGCGGGCCTTGAGCGCGCTGCCCAGCGCCAGCCGGGCCCACGGTGCCATGGCATCGGGCGAGTCCATCGCGTCTTCTGGCGCGCTGTAGTAGTTCATGCTGCGCGAAACTACTGCATCGCCTTTGCGCATAGGGTAGGTAAAGCGCCCGCAGCCGGCGGCCTCGAACTGGCTGCGCGTGTCGTCATCGGCCTTGAGCCAGAGTCTGTCTCCGGACCCCAGATCGGCAACGATTGCAATCGTCAACCCGCCAACACTAATGCCCCAGCCGCCAAACATGCGTTTGGCAATACACGGGCCAGCGCTCGCCAGCAGCTCGCA
>JANOCN010000478.1:0-3824 GCA_031412185.1 Betaproteobacteria bacterium
GCCGCCGACGAGAGCTCGGGCCTTAAGCGCCTCAACGAACTTGCGCAAAAAGAGTTGCGAGACCAGGCCGGATTTGTCGACAAGCTGCGCCAGCTCCAGGGCTCCCTGGACTATGACGCCATATTCGCCAAATCTCTGGAGAAGCGGCCGGTTGTCCTGGGCTACTACCTCACCAGCGACCGGGACGGCCGCACATCGGGCGTTTTGCCTGCACCCGTGATGGGCAAAGAGGCGCTGCAGGGCCGACCCATCACCTTTACCAGTTGGAACGGGTTCGGATCCAACATTGCGCGCCTTGCCGCTGCAGCCCCGATGGCCGGGCATTTCAACCCGATTGCGGAGGGCGATGGGGTGGTGCGGTCGCTGCCACTCATCGCGGAATACAAGGGCCAATACTACGAGTCGCTGTCACTCGCCATGTTTCGCATGCTGGCCGGCTCACCGACGGTTTCACCTGGCTTTCCCAAAGAGCGGTTCCTGGCCAGGAGCTACCAGGGGCTGGAAAACATACAGCTGAAGCTGGGTAACAAGACGCTGGCGATTCCGGTTGACGAACGGGTCTCGTCGCTGGTTCCTTTCCGGGGCTACGGGGGTCCCAAGGGCGGTTCGTTCCGGTACGTGTCGGCCGCAGATGTATTGTCCAAGGCTATCCCTGCAGGCGCGCTCAAAGACAAGATCGTGCTGGTCGGGACTACGGCGCCGGGTCTGCAAGACTTGCGGGTCACGCCGGTCAGCGAGATCTACCCCGGGGTGGAGGCACATGCCAACGTGATCTCGGGCCTGCTGGACGGAAACATTCTGGTCAAGCCGGACTACGCCATCGGTTACGAAGTGGTGGTTCTGACGCTGGCAGGCCTGGTGCTGGCGTTCGCGCTGCCGTTGGTCACTGCAACCCGCGCGGTGATCCTGAGTGTTGTGGTGGTTGCCGTGCTCGGTGCCTTGAACCTGTGGCTGTACCTGAGTTACGGCCTGGTATTGCCGCTGGCCGGTGCGTTGACCATGGCCGCAACCGCTTTTGCGCTCAACATGAGTTACGGCTACTTTGTCGAGAGCCGGTCCAAGCGCGAGTTGGCCAACCTGTTCGGCACTTATGTGCCCCCCGAGTTGGTCGACGAAATGGTCAAGGACCCGGACGCCTACAGCATGCAGGCAACGAACCGGGAAATGACCGTGATGTTTTGCGACATGCGCGGATTTACCAAGATGTCCGAGCAGATGGAGCCGATTCAGCTGCAGGCTCTGCTGAATGGTGTTTTCAGCCGCCTCACGGGCTTGATACGCACCAACCGCGGCACCATCGACAAATACATGGGCGACTGCGTGATGGCGTTTTGGGGTGCGCCGGTGGAGACGCCGGAACATGCACATCTGGCCGTCAAGTCGGCGATGGAAATGGCCAACGCGGTGCGCGGCATAAACGAGGAACACCGGGCCAAAGGCATACCGGAAATTGGTATCGGCATCGGGGTCAACACGGGTAATATGTGTGTGGGAGACATGGGGTCGAATATCCGCCGGAGTTATACCGTGATCGGCGACGCAGTAAATCTGGGCTCGCGCCTGGAAGGGCTGTCGAAGGTTTACGGCGTGGACATCGTTGTCAGTGAAACAGCCCGCAAACTTGCACCCGATTTCGGCTGGCAGGAGCTGGACCGGGTTCGGGTCAAGGGCAAAGACCAGGCCGTGGCGATTTTTTGGCCGGTCGCGCCGGCGAACCGTGTGGGAGCTGAGACCGAGGCGGAATTGAAGACCTGGGCCAGCTTCCTGCGGGCTTACCGCGCGCAGGACTGGGACCAGTGCGATTTGTTAATGATGAATTTGCTGCGTATGAATGCCAAAAAGTTCCTTTATCACCTGTACTCGGATCGTGTAGCCTCCATGCGGATGCTTCCACTTGATCTGGATTGGGACGGAGCGACGAATTACGAAACGAAGTAGGGGGCTGGCATGAAAGTGCGTGTGTTGGGCTGTTCCGGCGCGATCGCCAAAGACTGCCGAACCACGTCTTTTTTGATCGACGGCGATATCCTGATCGACGCCGGCACCGGGGTCGGCGATCTGACGCTGGAAGAAATGCGCGGCGTTGACCACGTGTTCCTGACCCACTCGCACCTGGACCATGTCGCAGCGCTACCCCTGATGGTGGACGCTGTGGCGGCGCGGCGTAACCAGCCTTTGCAGATTCATGCTCTGGCCGGAACCATCGCGGCCCTTAAGGCGCATATCTTCAACGACGTCATTTGGCCCGACTTCAGCCGTATCCCTACGCCTGAAGCACCATTTATCAGTTTTCACGAGATCGCTACCGGCCAGACCCTGCAGATCAACCGCAAGCTGCTGGAGGTGCTGCCGGCTGTGCATACCGTTCCTGCCGTGGGTTATGCGATTACCTCTGGCACCGGCTGCTGGGTGTTTTCGGGCGACACCGAGCGCAACCCGGCATTCTGGGACCGCGTGAACCAGCTCAATGTCGCCATGCTGGTGATAGAGACGGCATTCAGCAATCGCGAGAAAGACCTGGCAAAACTGAGCCTGCATCTGTCGCCGGTGGTATTGGCGCAGGAGCTGGACAACATCGCCAAGGACCAGAACTACCCGATCTACATCACCCACACCAAACCTGCCGAGACTGACCTGATCATGGCTGAGATCCAGAAGTTCGACCAGACCTCGATCTCCGGACCCAACGTTACGCACGATATCCGCTGGTTACGCGCCGGGCAGGAGTTTGAGTTATGACCGAGCGTGTGGGGTGCCCACTATGAGCGCGGTATTGAAACCAGCCGTTCCCGAGAAGTCGTCTGAACAGGCGTTTTTCGAGAACCAAAAACTGCCGCCTGAGAAGCGCGGCGTAACCTTTGAGGCGCTTTTCTACAAACAGCTGCATAACGTCACCGCGCGTATTCACGATACCGAAAACCTTGAGCAGATCATGCTGGAGGCCAGCCAGGACATTTGCCGCCTGCTCAATGCAGACCGCCTGACGCTGTATGCCGTCAACGAAGACCGCACATCTATCGTGTCCAAGGTAAAGACCGGGCTCAACAGCAGCCGCGATCTGAAGTTGCCGGTTTCCCCGCAAAGTCTGGCCGGTTACGCTGCCTTCAGCCGAAAGCTGCTCAATCTGGCGGATGTGTACGACGACGACGCCCTGAAACAGATCCACCCTTCGCTGACGTTCCTGAAGGAAGTAGACAAACGCTCGGGCTACCGCACGCGCCAGATGCTGGTGGCACCGATCATGGACGGTGACACCTTGCACGGCGTATTGCAGATCATCAACAACAAGAGCGACCAGCCGTTTGGCACGCTCGAAGTCGAAGGTGTAGCGCAGTTGTGCAAGACGCTGGCGACCGCCATCCGCCAGCGCGTACAAAAGGCCAACGAGGCCGCGCGGCGCAAAGCCAACAAGTTCGACGGGCTGGTGGCCGAAGGCACCTTGACCGCATCCGAGCTCGAAAAATGCCTCGTCGATGCACGCACCGAAGGCAAGCCGGTTGAAACCATGCTGATGGCGAACTTCAAGATTCGCCCGGGTCAGATCGGCCCCTCGCTGTCCAAATTCTTCGGGGTACCCTATGAGCCTTTCGACCCCGGGCGCATCCGCTCCGAAGCCTTGCATGGGCCCCTAAAGCGCGACTTCATTGAAGAGCAGGGCTGGATTCCGCTGGAAGAATCGCCCGACGGGCTGGTGATCATGTGTGTCGACCCCGAGGCCGTGCGCGGCGCGCGCGTGGTTCCGCAGGTGTTTCCGCGCATCACCAAGTTTGCCTACCGGGTCACCACGCTGACGGAATTTCAGGAAACATTGGGCCAGTTGTATG
>JANOCN010000479.1:0-1956 GCA_031412185.1 Betaproteobacteria bacterium
TGGCGTGCGCAACGGCCTGCCAGTGATCGGGCCCGAAGGCCTTGTCGGTCGCGTAGTTCAAACCGGGCTGATTTCTGCAAGAGTGCTGTTGATCGTCGATGCTGGAAATATCGTTCCGGTCAAACGGTTGAGCGACGGCGCCCCCGGTCTGGCCAACGGGCTCAGTCTGGAGCGCTTTGTAACCTTACGCCACATTACCGTAACCATTTCCGGCGTGGGAGAGAGCGCCGTTGACGTTGCTCTTTCGACACTGGGGCTCACTCGCCAAGTAGCGCTACGAGTTCCCCACTTTCTTGCGGGTGCGATGCTAGCGGCGGACAGTGACATGATTCTCACACTGCCAAAACGTCTGGCATGCCTACTGGCGAAAAGGCTCCCGCTCGCGCTTCTGGATCTGCCGCTTCAGGTTGCGCCCTTGTCGCCAGCCATGATCTGGCATGAGCGCTTTCACGGCGACCCTGCCCATGTCTGGGTCAGGCAACAGCTGGTGGACGTCGTCGCGCCTTTCAATACGGGCGGGTAAGTCCATGAACTGTTAGTGCCAACCTCTATATAACCCGCTGGGGGTGCGGCGGAATTCTTGGACTACTTGAAGGTAGTTCAGGTATTCATACGAAGATAGAATTCGAGCAATCAAACTCTATATAAAGCTCGGCAAACGCACTGGAGCCACCCTTCGGCAGTTGGGTTATCCGACAAAGAATGTAATCGAGAGCTGGCATCGGGAGTTCAAACAGCGCCAGGACTTGCCTGTTGCCTCTTCGCGCTCATGGCAGAAGTATTCTGACGAACAGAAACAGGCGGCGATCGAGCGTTACCCCAATCCTGATCGCTTATATGGACGCCCTTCTGTATGGCAAGAAGTTTTTATAGTTTCTGGTTGGTGGATCAACTAAAGCCTTATATCCGGCCTTTAACGCATCCGGGCACAAGCCCGCTGCTGGCCATGATGGTCAATCGCGAGACTGAAGCTCATCTGCATAACGGGCTTCGCATCAGGCTTGCCCAATCGATCAAACAGCTTTCCCAATCCACGGTCCGACCGCTTCACCATCACTTCATCGACTCTCGCACACACTTGCTGCTGCGTCCGCCATGTTCCTAGCTGATTGTTTGCGCGCTATGGTTTCACGTCATCATTAGGCCATTGCTGTGGTCATTGCCATGTCCAGTGGGCTCGACTGCCACTTTGCATCGTAGCTGCGCCCATGCGCTAACACCGTACCGAGTTCGTACAGCAGCCCACGCAGCGCATTGACCGTGGCAGTGCGCACATCCAGCCAATGCTGGCGAATGCGGTGCAGTGACAGCGTGACCTGCTGGCTGCAGCTCTTCACGGGCACCCGGCGAATATCGCTTTGTTGCGTGGCCAGTCAGATGGCCCGGGCATCGGCCACATCGTCCTTGTTGCCCACCACAAAATCCTTGACCTGATGCGCTGGCAATAGCTCGACCCGGTGACCCATCGCTTGCAGCGCTAGCCTCAGTGATCAGCCCCGCCACAAGCCTCCATGACAACCCGACAACCCAGTGGATCTGCATGACATTTTTTGCCGTGTCCACGGCATAAGTGGAAAAAGTATTAGCACTCATTTCGGTGACCTCCATCCAGAGAAGTGGTTGAACAGATCCTCCACTTTGGCACCAGATGCCGCCCGGTGAGGTTCCCAGCCTCAATTCAAATCAGCACCGTCGGCTAAAAGTGGAAGGCTTCCATACCATCTGCTTCAATGGTATGGTGGTCAGTTGAATCATCAGCACGCGTGCCGACTTGGTGAACACCATGCTGGACGCTGCCATCGACACGATAGCCGACACCCATGACCGGGTAGTTGTCCACTCTGATCGTGGCGGGCATTACCGCTGGCCTGGCTGGCTCTCGCGAATGCACAACTCAAAACTAATTTGATCGATGCCGCGCAAGGGTTGCTCGCCCGACAATGCGGCTTGCGAGGG
>JANOCN010000480.1:0-3428 GCA_031412185.1 Betaproteobacteria bacterium
TTTGTCGAGGCACCCTGCCAGCCCGAGGACATCGAGGGCCAGGCCCATGTGGGTGCCAGCATCAAGGTGCCGTTGGCCCTGGGCGAGGAGTGGCGCACGGTGTACGAGGTGCGCCCGCGCATGGAGCGCCGCGCCATGTCCATCCTCCAGCCGGAAATGGGACACACCGGCATCAGCCAGTTCATGCAGATCGCGCGCATGGCCAATGCCTTCCACGTGAAGGTGATTCCGCACGCCAGCATCGGCATCGGCATCTTCCAGGCCGCCAGCCTGCATGCCACGGCCGCATTGCCGAACTGCCCGATGCATGAATACCAGCATTCGGTGTTTGACCGCAACCTGCGTTATGTGACCACCCGCATGCGCTGCGAGAACGGCGCATTTGTGATGCCGGAAGGCCCGGGGCTGGGCATTGAACCGCACCCCGACGTCTGGCAGTTCGTCCGCAGGAAGGAGCAAACATGAAAGAGGTACACGCAGTGACGAGCGTGGGGGCTAGGCAATTTCCCGCCGGGCCGCCCCAAGGGAAATTAACCCCCTCGGGGGGCAGCGAAGTACACGCAGTGACGAGCGTGGGGCCACATTCTCGGGGGTTTATCCAATCCTGTATGCGTTTTATGACCGCTCCGGTCGCATCGACGATGGGTTGATGCGGCTGCAGGTCGAGAAATGCATCACTACCGGTGCCCATGGCATCGCCGTACTGGGGCTGGTGACCGAGGTGCACAAGCTCGACGTCAACGAGCGCCGCCACCTGGTTGAGGTGGTCGGACGGGCCATCAACGGGCGTGTGCCCTATGCAGTCACGGTGGGCGAGTTGTCGGTGCACGGCCAGATCGAATTCGCCCGCATGGCGCAGGCCAACGGCGCCAGTTGGGTCATCCTGCAGCCGCCTTCAATCAAAGGATTTCCTGAAGCCGAATACGTGCGTTTCCTGGGCAGCGTCGCCGGGGCACTGGAACTGCCGGTAGCCGTGCAGAACAATCCGGTCAACATGGATGTCTCGTTGTCCAACGCCAGTTTGCTCCGGCTGCGCGACGACTATCCCAATATCACCATGCTAAAGGGCGAAGGGCCGGCGCTGGGGGTTGCAGAACTGGTCAGGGCATCGGGCGGACGCTATGCGGTGTTTGCAGGGCATGGTGGCAAGGAGTACATCTCCAACATGCTGTCGGGCTGTGTCGGCCTGATACCGGCACCCGATTGCCTGGAGCGGCAGTTGGAGCTGCACCGGTTGCTGGTGCAGGGGCGTTTGGAAGAAGCGGAAGCGCTGCATGCACAGTTGCTGCCGCTGATCCTGTTCATGACCAACTCGGTGCCCAACCTGCTGTGTTACGGCAAACGCTTGTTTGCCGAACGGATCGGTGTCAGCGAGGTGCACACGCGCGCACCCGAGATACAACCTACCGAGTTTGGCCTGTCCGAGGTGCGCCGGATGACTCGGGGCTGGGGTGCGCTGTAACAAGCGCCCATCCGCTGCATGTGGCCGGAGCGCTGCGCCGAGGGGCCTGCGTGCGTCTTGTCGCGGGCATCGCACCAGAAAAATTGGCTCGGTGCAGCACAAAACCTCCAGCGGCGCGAGGTGCGCAGTGAGCGCAATGCTCAGCCTGAACAATGGCAGGCTCGGCCTGTCGCTGCAGCCCGCGCTAGGTGCATGCTGCTCGAGTTTGACCTATACCCGCCCGGGGCAAGTGCCGCTGCATCTCTTGCGGCCACTTCCGTTTGGTAGCGAGGACCCGTTTGCATCGGGCTGCTTTGTCCTGGTACCTTATTCCAACCGTTTGTTCGGTGCCCGTCTGATGACCCGCACGCGCGGCAACCAGGCTATTGCGTTGAACCGAAAGACTGTCCACCACCCGGTGCACGGCGTCGGCTGGACCAAACACTGGACCGTGCTGGAAACAGCACACCATAGCGCCACGCTGGAGTACCTCCATCACGCAGATGGCCACTGGCCTTTTGCGCACACCTGCCGCTTCACGGTCAGCCTGGCGGCTCGCAGCGTGCGGTTCGAGCTAACGCTGCGCAATTTGTCCGACGACGACATGCCAGAGGGATTGGGTTTTCATCCCTATCTGCAAATGGAGGCTGATGCGGTGCTGCGTTTTGCAGCGCACTCGGTCTGGCAGCAAGACGCGCATGGTATGCCGACCAGCCGAAGCACGGTCGCAGAGGATGCGCGTTTTGACTTTGGTGACTTCACCAATGCGATGGGGACCGACATCAACCACTGTTTTGCACAATGGACAGGTGTTGCCGAATTACGCCGACCCGCACACGCCCTCGCCATCCGTCTCGCGGCCGACCCAGGCCTCGGGCATCTGGTGGTGTACCACCCTCCGCAACAGCCGTGGATCTGCATCGAACCGGTGTCGCATGCCACTGGCGCTTTCAGTCTGGAGAAACTGCACACGTGCGCTGATGGATTGCGCTGGCTGGCACCGCAGTGCAGCGCCCGTTTGTCGATGGAGCTGCACGTCGTCGATTTACCGTACGAACCAACAACCCCTTGCTAAGGAAATTCAATGCGCTACAGCCCACAAACCAAGCTGCCACACCGTGGCGCACCACAACGCGCCATTTCGCCAGGGCGCCGCGCGGCATTCGCCCTGCTGTGTGCCGTAGCGCTTGCCGCAAGCGGCCTGGCCCGGGCGCAGACAGATGACGACAACAAGTACCCGCAAAGGCCCATCAAATTCATCGTTCCATTGGCGCCAGGGGGTATTGCCGACGTGATGTCGCGCATGATTGCCGACCATTTGCAGGCCAAGTGGGGGCAACCGGTCGTGGTGGAAAACCGCCCCGGGGCAGGCACCAGCATCGGAATGAGCGCGGTGGCAAAAGCCAAACCTGACGGTTACACCATTGGTATGGGCAACATCGCCGCCAACGCGATCTTTCCGGCCCTGCAACCCGACCAGGTGACCTACCACCCGGTCAATGACTTCGCCGCGGTGAGTCTGGTGGGTATGACCCCCAGTCTGTTGGTCGTGAACGCCGCCAAGATACCGGCCAGGACCATCCCTGAACTGGTCACCTACCTGAAAGCCAATCCGGGGAAAGCTTCCTTTGGCTCGTCGGGCACGGGCACGTCCCTGCACATTGGTATGGAAATGTTCATGCTCAAGACCGGTACGTCCATGGTCCATGTGCCGTACAAAGGTTCTGCACCCATGCTCAATGATCTTATTGCCGGCCAGATCGACCTTGCGCTGGACGCTTTGTCTACCTCCGGCCCCCATATTCAGAGTGGCAAGCTACGGGCACTCGGGGTCACCACGGCTGAGCGTGCCTTCTTTGCTCCAGGTGTTCCATCCATCAGTGAGTTCGTCCCTGGTTTTGAAGTCAAGGCTTGGCATGGGGTGATGGCACCGGCCGGAACTTCAGAGAAGATCATCGCCAGGCTGAGCGAAGAAATCCAGGCCTAT
>JANOCN010000481.1:0-7250 GCA_031412185.1 Betaproteobacteria bacterium
GCGACCGGGTGCTACATCGCCGCCCAGGATGTCCCAACTCGACACCACCAAGGCATTGCCGGTGCTGAGCACGTCGGTGTGCGGCAACCCTCCGGTGGCGATGATCACAACATCGGGCGACTCGGCCAGCACGTTGTCTGCATCGGCCAGGGTGTTGAAGCGCAAGGCGACGCCTTGCTCCTCGCAGCGCGCCATGCGCCAGTCAATGATGCTGATCATTTCGCGTCGGCGCACACTTTGCGCCGTCAAGCGTATCTGGCCACCTGCTTTGGGCGCGGCCTCGAACACCAGCACCACGTGGCCGCGTTCGGCTGCTACGCGGGCTGCCTCCAGGCCGGCGGGTCCGGCCCCCACCACCACCACCTTGCGCTTCTTGGCCGCCGCGCTGACCACATGCGGCATGCTCAGCTCGCGCCCGGTGGCGGCGTTGTGGATGCAATAGGCTTCGCCGCCGGCGTAAATCCGGTCGAGGCAGAAATTCGCACCGACGCACGGGCGGATCGTGTCTTCACGGCCTTCGATGATTTTGCGCACGATGTGGGCGTCGGCCATGTGGGCGCGGGTCATGCCCACCATGTCGAGTTTGCCCGAGGCGATGGCGTAGCGCGCGGTGGTCACATCCTGGATCTTCGCTGCATGGAAAGTCGGAAAGCCGGTCGCCGCGCGCACTTCACCCGCAAAGTCGAGATGTGGCGAGCTGCGCATCCCCTGCACCGGAATCACGTCGGTCAGGCCAGCGTCGGTATCGATGTGGCCACGGATGACGTTCAGAAAGTCCACCATGCCACAGTGCTTGAGGCGCTGGGAGATTTCCATGCCGTCGGTTTTAGTCAATCCCCCGGGCAAACACTCGTCGGCGGTGTAACGCACACCCACGATGAACTGGCTACCGACACGTTTGCGTATCGCAGCCAGTACCTCCAACGTGAAACGCAGCCGGTTGTCCAGCGAACCACCGTAAGGCGCATCCAGCGTATTGGTCAGCGGAGACCAGAACTGGTCCATCAGGTGGCCGTAGGCCTGCAGCTCGATACCGTCCAGCCCGGCGGCCTGCATACGTTCGGCAGCGTCGGCGTAGTCGCGCTGGATGCGTTCGATGTCCCAGGTCTCCAGCTTCTTCGGGAAAGAGCGGTGTGACGCTTCGCGTTCGTGTGACGACGAGACGACAGGCAGCCAGTCGGCCTTGGACCAGCTGGTGCGCCGGCCCAGATGCGTCAGCTGGATCATCACCGCTGTGCCATGTTCATGGCAGGCGTCGGCAAGGTCTTTCAGCCAGGGCACTACGTCGTCGCGGTACGCCAGGATGTTATTGAACACCGGCGGGCTGTCGCGCGACACGGTCGCCGAACCGGCCGTCATGGTGAGCGCAATTCCCGCCTTGGCGCGCTCCACGTGGTAGGCACGGTAACGCGCCTTAGGCATGCCGTCTTCCGGGTACGCCGGTTCGTGCGACGTGGTCATGATGCGGTTGCGCAGCCGCAAGTGTTTAAGCTGGTACGGTTGTAGCAAGGGGTCGTTGGTGGAAGCCATGGTGCGCCTTCGACCTCAGTACCACTGGTCGTTCATTGATGCCTTCTTGCGTTCTACGTAGTCGCGGATGGACTCGTCCACGCCCGGATCGATGGGCGGTGCCTGGTACTCGGCCAGCGCGGCTTTCCAGCGTTTGTTGGCCCGCATTGCAGCATCGGTTTTGCCGGACTCGGACCAGGTCTCAAACGGTGTGTCGTCTGAAATTTGCGAATCAAAAAACGCTGTGGTGTAGTTCGCCAGCGTATGGCTGCAGCCCAGAAAATGGCTGCCCGGGCCGACCTCCTTGAAGGCGTCGATGGCCAGCGTGTTGTCGTCCACCACCACACCGGCCAGGTAGCTGTGCAGCGCGCCGCAGAAGTCGGCGTCCATCATGAACTTCTCGTAACTCATCGAGAGCAGCCCGTCCAGGAACCCGGCCGAATGCAGGATGAAGTTGGCACCGCAATGCACGGCCGACAACATAGCCATCACACTCTCCTGCATCGCCTGGCCGTCCGGCACCTTGGACGTGGTGAACGAGCCGGCGCAACGCAGCGGCAGATTCAGCCTGCGCGCCAGTTGCCCGACTACCATGGAGCCGATGGCAGGTTCGGGCGTGCCGAAGGTCGGTGAACCGGAACGCAACGACATGCTGGAGAGGAAGTTGCCGAATATCACCGGCGCACCCGGTCGCTCGAGCTGGGTGATGGCGCAGCCCACCATGGTCTCTGCCAGCGACTGGGCAATGGCCCCCGCATTGGTGACCGGCCCCATGGCCCCTCCCAGAATGAAGGGTACGATCACTGCGGCCTGGTTGGCACGCGCATAGGCCCGTGCAGCCTTGGTCATGGTGCCGTCCCACAACAACGGTGAGTTGACGTTGACGTTGCCCAGCACCACGCAGTTTTTGTCTACAAAATCGACACCGAACAACAGGCGGCACATCGCCACCGAGTCTTCTGCGCGTTCTTCCGACGTAATGGAGCCCATGAAGGCCTTGTCGGAGTACTTGATATGCGCGTACACCATGTCCAGGTGCCGCTTGTTGACCGGGATGTCGGTTGGCTCGCACACCGTACCACCTGAATGGTGCAGCCACGGACTGGCATACGCCAGCTTGATGAAGTTCTGAAAATCATCCAGCGTGCCGTAGCGGCGGCCCCGGTCCAGGTCCATCACGAACGGCGATCCGTAAGCCGGTGCAAAAACCACACTGTTTCCGCCAATGTGCACCGATCGCTGCGGGTTGCGCGCATGCTGCACGAACTCTGGCGGCGCCGTCTTGAGCACTTCGCGCAGGTGCCCAGGTTCAAAGCGCACGCGCATGCCGTCTACCCTGGCCCCCGACTTGCGAAACAGCGCCAGGCACTCGTCGTCGTCGCGGATGTCGATACCCACCTCCGCCAGGATACGGTCGGCAGCCGCTTCGATCTTTTGCAGGTTCCCTTCGCCCATGATGTCGTAGGGCGGTATGGCACGGGTGATGTAGGCCGGCCCGGTTTGTTTGGCGTTGGGGTCGCGCCGCTCGCGGCCGCCACGGCGGTGGCGCTTGGGTTCAGTCTCGCTCATGTGGGGGGTGTCCTCGGGCCGATTCTGGTGGCGGTCATGTGCAGCATCGTATCGGTATTCTTCTGCGGAGCCATCAAGAATGCAATCAGTTCATGGTTTACGCACGGCAACTCGCTGGCCGTCTTTCACTGTCGCCGGCGGGTAGACGATCACAAGTTGACCTGGCGTCAGGCCGTTGCGGATCCAGGCCGCGCTGCCGTTTCGGGCACCCAGCTCTATCGGCACTTCGCGTGCTCGTCCGCCGTCGGCTACAAAGACGGCAAAACGCGGTGCCGTCGCCGGCCTGCCGCTGGCGCTGGCTGAGCCTTCTGCTGGCAGTGGAAACACCGCACTCACAGGTACCAGCACAGCCTTGTCTTCGGCCAGCGTGACGATACGCACACTGACGCGGTAGCCGTCACCCAGTGCCTGCCACTCGGGCTGCGGGCTGGTGATGTCGATCAGCACGCGGACGCGCTGCTCCTCAACGCCCAGTGCCGAGACCTTGGTAAACGCTGCCGGCTCAACGCTGCGAACGCGTCCCTCCAGGGTGCTGGAGCCGCCCCAACGTTCGATCATCACGCGGCTGCCTGGCCGGGCCACCAGCGCGTCGGTGGTCAGAAGCTCGGCAACAATTTCCATGCGCTGCGTATCGCCAATCTCCATCAGTGGCGTGCCGAGCGCCGCCGCCCCTTCGCTGGTTTGCAGCACGCGCAGCACGCGCCCAGCCGACGGCGCGCGCACAGTAAAGCTGCCCCTGCCGGAACCCGCACGGGGGCCGGCACTGGCATCGTTGCTATTCCCAGGCTGGCGCACCGCGCCAATTGCTGCCTGCGTTTGTTCCAGTTCGTGGGTGGCCATGCGTCTTTCGGCTGCGGCGGCCTCGAGTTCTCGCTGCGCGCCAACGGTGGTTAACCGGTCTGTTTCGACTTTGATGGGCGCAATAAACCCTTGTTGGGCCAGTTGCTCGCTGCGGCGCACCTCGTTTCTTGCCTGATCCAGCGACACCTGCGCCCGCGCTATGCGCGAACCTGCCCGAGATACATTGTCTTGTGCGCCCTCGACGCGCGCCCGTAGCTCGCGCAGCGTACGCTCGTCCAGCATGGCGGGCAGGACCGAGCTCAGCTGCGCCAGCGGCATATCTGCGGTCACTGCGTCACCTTCTTTCAAGGTAATGCGCGCCAGCTGCCCGGCCAGTGGAGCTGACACCACATAACGATCAGTCAGGCGTGTTTTGCCGTCTTCGTCGATGGTGGCTTCAAAAGGCCCGCGCGTTACGGCCGACAATTCCACTTCCACCGGCTTGGGTGCGAACGCCCACGCCACTGCCAACACCAGCGCCACTGCGGCGGTGCCTCCCAAGACCCAGGTTTTGCGTTCCATGCTGTTGTTACTCCATCAATTCATCAATCCATCATGGGATCATTCGCGCGTCTTCAACGCTGCCACCATATCGAGCTTGTCGATGCGCCGACGCACCACCAGCGCACTAGCCACACCTGACACCAGTACCGTCAGCGCAGCCCAGGCGTAGGTCGCTGGCTGAATCACCAGCGGGAATGAGAATTGATCGGACCTCAATAGCCCAGTGATCAAGTGCACCAGGCCGTTACCAAACAGCATCCCGATCGGCAGCGCGATAGCGATGCCAATAGCCATTTCGCCCAGCAGCAACCCGGAAACCTCGGTACGCGTGAAGCCCAGCACGCGCAGGCTGGCCAGCTCCCAGGTACGCTCTGCCAGCGCGATGCGCGCGTTGTTGTAGACCACTCCGACTGCAATTACGGTTGCAAACACGGTCAGCACCGCGCTGATAATCCGGATGTTGCGCGCGCTAACCTCTTGCATATTGCGCAGCAAGCTGGCCTTGCTGAATACACCGACCACACGCGGCAATTGCTTGCTGGCTTCCAGCAGCGCCGCCTCGCGGCCGCGCTCGACCACAACCGCGAACCAGGTTGACTGGTCACCTTCCTGCAGCAGCCGGTTCAGCGTGCGCCGCTCCATGTAGGCGTTCAGGCCCATCATTTCACGCACCGTTACGCTGAGCCGCACGTTGAGCGTACGCTGCCGGCCCTCAAGTACTTCAACCTGCACCAGATCGCCAATGCGCAAACCGAGCGTGTCGGCGAGCCGGTCGGTCATGACCAGCCCATCGTCTTCCAGGCGGCTCACCACATGGTTGTCCTGATCGACGATGCGGGTCAACTCCGGATTCCGCGTCAGGCCGCGGATGGAGCCGCGTTTGCTGCGGTGCCCATTGACGAAGCGAACCGCCACATCGCGGCCTGACTCGACCGCAGTCACGCCTGGCAGGCGCGCCACCTCGTGCCTCGCGCTGTTGTCGGCAGGCTCGGTCATCCAGACGATCACGTCGCTACGCATTGCCACGTTGAACTGCGAATCAACGATGTAGTCGATAGCGTCGCTGAGGAAGTTACCCATCACAACGATGGCGACCGAGGCTGCCACGCCGCCGATGGATAGCGCGGTGCGTAACGGCCTGCGCTCCATGTTTCGCAGGATCATGCGTAGCGCCGGGCTGATACCCGTGATACCCAGTTTCTCGATCAACGTGCGCCGGTAGCGACCAGGTGCCGCTGGTCGCATCGCTTCGGCTGGTGCCAGCCATACCGTGGCCAGAATCGCATTCAGCGTGCCGAGCACGGCAGTTGCCACTGTAATACCGATGCTGACGACCAGCAGCCACGGTGCAACGCTGTGCTCGAAACTTGGGAAATGGAACGATTCTGCGTACAGGCCGATCAGCAGCATGCCCAGCCAATGGCCCAAGGCCACACCCAGAACCAGGCCCAACGCCACAATTACCAGCACCAACTTGAGGTAGTGCAAAGCGATGGTGCGATTGGGATAACCCAGCGCCTTCAATGCCGCGATTTGCTCGCGCTGGGTGGCTACCAGGCGCGACACCACCACGTTGAGCAGAAATGCGGCCACACTGAGAAAGATCGTTGGCATCACGGTGCCAAGCACTCGTTGTTCCTTGATCTCGTTGTCCAGCATCGCATGCGACGATTGGTCTGCGCGGCCATGCGCCTCGCGACCGCCGTAACGGGAAAGTTGGGCCGAGAGCTGGTCTACCACTGCACGTTCTGACGCGCCTGGCGCCAGCTTGACAGCAATACGGTTGAATGCGCCATCCAGATCATAGGCGGCGGCCAGCGCCTCGCGTGGCAACCAGAACACCCCGAAGCCACGCAGGTCTGGCACGCCCTGCTGGCCGGCAAAGATAAACTCAGGCGAGAAGGCGATGCCGGCGATTTCCAAGGTGCGGCGTTTGCCATTGATCAGCGCCGAAATTCGCGCACCTGGCACCAGTCCGCGTGCATCGGCAAACGCTGCCGACACCAGCGCTGGAATGGCCTGATCGGTGAGCGGGGTTGCGTCCAGTGCGCGACCATTGCGCACGGTTACCCGGTTCATGCGCATGGGCACTTGCGGATCGACACCGATCAATTGGCCGATGACAGGGTCGGCCACGCCGGGCAGCTCAATGCGCACGAACTGCTCAATGGTCGTTTGAACGTCTGCTACTCCGGGTATCTCAAGCAGCGTCTGCGTCAATGCATGGGGAGCGCGTTTGACGCTGGCGAAGGCGTCGGCGAAGCGGCCATTGGCGTAAAAGCGGTCGCGCGCCAGGGCCAGCGAATCGACTGCAGACAAGGTGGTGATAAAGCCGCCGACGCCACTGGCCACCACCAGCGCGATGGTCAACACCTGGCTCCACATCAAGCGCAAGTCGCGCAGCAGTTTGCGATCTAGCGCTTTCACCAGTTCAGCTCCGAAGGGCTGATCTTGTGCGTATTGATCTCGACTTTCTGGATCCGCCCGTCAGCCAGATAAATCACCCGATCCGCCATGCCTGCAATGGCCGCGTTGTGTGTGATGACGATAGCCGTAGTGCCGAGTTCAACATTGATTTTCGCAATCACTTCCAGCACCAGTTTGCCAGTGACGTAGTCAAGCGCGCCGGTGGGCTCGTCGCACAGCAGCACATCGGGTCGCTTGACGATGGCACGCGCGATCGCCACCCGCTGCTGCTCGCCGCCCGACAGTTGTGATGGAAAGTGGTCGCTCCGAGGCGTCAAACCAACCAGCGCAATGGCTTCGTCGACCGGCATCGGGTTGCTCGCAATGTCAGTCACCAGCGCCAGGTTCTCACGCACGGTCAG
>JANOCN010000482.1:0-2565 GCA_031412185.1 Betaproteobacteria bacterium
CACCCTATGTGCAGGACGCCGTCATCACCGGCATCAATCTGAACGAGGTTGGCGCGCTGATCTTCCCCACGGCAGCGGTGCGCCGGCTGGCGGCCCTGCCCGATGCCGCGACGCTGCAGCAGGTGCTGGAAAGCGCGCCAGTGCAGTCCTGGTGCCAGCAGCTGGCAGACACGCTGGCGGCTCGGCCATCAGGTGCAGCCGGGCCACCCGGCTGGCGCTGCCGGTGGCGCTGGCCGCCAGCGTGTCCACCAGCTGCTGGCACCAGGCCTGCACTGGCGCGCTTTCCAGCACCTGCTGCAGCGGCGCGGCATCGGGCAGGGCTGCCAGCCGGCGTACCGCTGCTGTGGGGAAGATCAGCGCGCCAACCTCGTTGAGATTGATGCCGGTGATGACGGCGTCCTGCACATACGGCGCACCCGCAGCAATGATTTTTGCGCGCAGCGGACCGACGCTGACAAAGGTGCCGGTGGCAAGCTTGAAGTCTTCGGCAATACGCCCGTCAAAACGCAGGCCCTGGTGCGGGTCCGCGTCGTCAATCCATTGCACTGCGTCGCCAGTTGAAAAAAAGCCTTCGTCGTCCAGGCACTCCTGCGTGGCTTGTGGGTTGCGCCAGTAACCGGGGGTGATGTTGGGTCCTTTGTAACGCACCTCGGTCTTGCCATCGACTGGCACCAGCTTGAGCTCCAGCCCCGGGGTTGGCACGCCCAGGTCGCCGGCCTTGACCTGCGGGCTGGTGACAAACACTGCAAACGGTGACGACTCGGTCATGCCCAGCCCGGTGCCCATGACAATGCGCTCGCCAATCTCGCGCTCCTGGCTCTCGTGCAGTGCGTCCCACACGGGCTGGGCCAGCGCCGCACCGGCGTAGAAAAACATGTTCACGCGTGACAGCAGGTTTTTGCGCAATGCGTCGTCGGTTTTCATGGCCTGGGCGATGGCCTCAAAACCGATGGGCACGTTGAAATACAGCGTGGGTGCCACCTCGCGCAGGTTGCGCAGGGTCTCAGTCATCAGCGCCGGGGTCGGCTTGCCGTCGTCGATGTACAGCGTGCCGCCGTTGTACAGCGTCAGCCCCAGGTTGTGGTTACCGCCAAAGGTGTGGTTCCACGGCAGCCAGTCCACCAGCACCGGCGGGCCTTCGGTCAGCACCGGCATCGACTGGCGCATCTGCTGCTGGTTGGCGCACCACATGCGGTGGGTGTTGATCACTGCCTTGGGCAGCTTGGTTGAGCCGGAGGTGAACAGAAACTTGGCAATCGTGTCAGGTCCGGTGGCCTGCATGGCGGCGTCAACCGCCGGTGCGGGCGCCGTGGCCAGCAGTGCCGCCAGCGCGGTGCTGGGTCGGTCGGGCAGGCTGCCGTCATGCAGCACCACCTCTACCTCGGTGCCCACGGCGGCGGCAATGGCCTTGCCGTAACGCGCCGCGTCGCTGGCAAACACCAGCCCCGGCGTCAGGGTGCGCAACACGTGACGCAGTTTGTCGTAGTCCTGGCTGACCAGGCAATAGGCCGGTGAGGCCGGGCAGTACGGTATGCCGGCATACAGGCAGCCCAGCGCCAGCTGCGCATGCTCGAGGCTGTTTTCGCTGAGGATCACCACCGGGCGCTCGGTGTTCAGGCCGCGGTTCAGCAGCGCTTGCCCAATCGCGCGTGCACCGGCCAGCGCCTGGCCGTAGCTCAGGTGTTGCCAGTCGCCGGCGCTGCCATCGGCCAGCCGCGTGCGCCGGGCCAGAAAAGTACGCTCCGGGTGGCTGCTCGCCCAGTGCAAAAAGCGGTCGGTGATGCGCGCGGCGTACTCACTGAGCGGCTGGTCGGCACTGAGGTAACGAACGCCAGCGGCACCGTCGCGAAGCTGCACGCGGGTCACGCCAAAGGTGAGCGGGCGGTAGCGGGGAGGGCTTGGGGCGTGCAGCGCGTTCATGGTTGTTACGGTGCGTGACCTTCAGCCTTTGCTGACCTTGTTCGCCTTGCCCTCAAGAAAGGCCTTGACGCGGCTTTTGGCCTCGGGTGCGCTTTGCACAATCGCGGTCATCAGCGCTTCGGTAAAAAAGCCTTGGTCGGCCGGCTGCTCGGCAATGCGCGGCAGCGCGTGCATCAGCGCGTAGTTGGTCAGCGGGGCGTTTTCGGCAACACGCTCGGCCAGCGCCAGGGCTTTCTCAAGGGCCTGGCCTTCGGGCACCAGGTACTGCGCAAAACCGGCGCGTTCGCCGTCTTCGGCGTTGTAGACGCGGCCGGTGAGCATCATGTCGGTCATGCGCGCCACACCCACAAGTTTGGGGATACGCACCGATCCGCCGCCACCGACAAAAATGCCACGCGAGCCCTCGGGCAGGGCGTAAAAGGCCGACTGGTCGGCCACCCGGATGTGGCAGGCGCTGGCCAGCTCCAGCCCGCCGCCCACCACCGCGCCGTGCAGCGCGGCAATCACCGGCACCGGCCCGTACTGCACCCGCTCCAGCGCGGCGTGCCACATGCGCGAGTGGTGCATGCCCTGGCCTGCGTCGCGCTCCTGCAGCTCGCCGAGGTCCAGCCCGGCACAAAAATGCTCGCCCTCGCCATGAATCAC
>JANOCN010000483.1:0-3888 GCA_031412185.1 Betaproteobacteria bacterium
CGCGTTTGTGCCGACCACAGCATAAACCCTGTGAAGCGGCTGGGATAAAACGAGGATGCACTTTCTCCGCTAGAGTCTGGCTGGCTTGAAAACCCTGCAACCCCTATTGCCCATGCGTGTCGTCATCGCTCTTTTTTTGGCCGCTTTTTCGAGTCTGGCTGGTGCCCAAGCCGCACCCCACGGCCCGGACGGATTCCGCAACAACTACCCGCATGACGACAAAGGCAGTCTGCTGGCCTGGCAATGGGAACGGTTGCGC
Organism: Betaproteobacteria bacterium; assembly: GCA_031412185.1. Classification (GTDB taxonomy): domain Bacteria; phylum Pseudomonadota; class Gammaproteobacteria; order Burkholderiales; family Burkholderiaceae_C; genus CAISIP01. The sequence continues at coordinate 260 of JANOCN010000483.1, forward strand.
AAGGGTCTGCCAGAAGCACCGCCGGGTGGATGGAATCTGCCTTCAGTCAAGACCGATGCTGCGACGCTGCGCTCGCCTGACAACAACCCCTCGGTAACGTGGATCGGGCACGCCACCATGCTGCTACGCCTGGCGGGCAAGAACATACTGTTCGACCCGGTGTTCTCGCAGCGCGCATCACCCTTCAGTTTTGCGGGGCCAAAGCGTATTGTGCCGCTGCCCATCGATATTCCCGAGTTGCCGCGCATCGATCTGGTGATGGTGTCGCATAACCATTACGACCATCTGGATGCCGACGCCGTGCAGCGTCTGGCCGCGATGCCACAGGGCAGCCCGCGATTCCTGGTGCCCAAAGGTTTGAAGGCGTGGTTCGCCAGCTTGGGCATCACGCGCGTGGACGAATACAACTGGTGGGAAGAAACGCGCGAAGACACATTGCGTATCACCTTTGTGCCGGTGCAGCACTGGAGCCGGCGCGGTCTGACCGATACCAACCAGAGTTTGTGGGGCGGCTGGGTGGTGGAGGGCGAAGGGCTGCGGCTGGTGCATACCGGCGACACCGGCTATTCCCGCGACTTTCGCGACATCGGGGAGCGCCTGGGGCCGTTTGACATGGCGTTTATCCCGATAGGGGCCTACGCCCCACGCTGGTTCATGAAAATCATGCACGTGAACGTACCCGAAGCGGTGCAGATGCGCGCTGACCTTAAGGCGGAGCGGGCGATTGGTATGCACTGGGGCACATTCGAGTCGCTCACCGACGAACCCCTGGATGAACCACCGCTGATGCTGGCGCAGCAGCGGCGTGAGCAGGGTTTGAGCCAGACGCAGTTCGACGTGATGAAGATCGGCGAGACGCGGCGGCTGGAGAAAGCCGCACCACGCTGACAGCTGCAGGTGCTGCGTGCGCGTGCGCGAAGCGCCTGAGCCGGTTGGCGCGCTGCGCCGCCTCGGCGCAATGGTGACTATGAGCCTATCATTATGGGTTGCCCGCAGCAGACCCGCCCATGCCCCCAGAAGTTACCGACCAGTCCCGCCTTGCGACCCTGCTGCATGCGCAGCGCATCAGCATCCGTGGTGCGCGCACGCACAACCTGAAGAACATCGACCTCGACATTCCACGCAACCAGCTGGTGGTGATCACGGGCTTAAGCGGATCGGGCAAGTCGAGCCTGGCGTTTGACACTTTGTACGCCGAAGGCCAGCGGCGCTATGTGGAAAGCCTGTCCACCTACGCGCGCCAGTTTCTGCAGCTGATGGACAAACCCGATGTGGACATGATCGAGGGCCTGAGCCCTGCGATCTCGATAGAACAAAAAGCGACCAGCCACAACCCACGTTCCACAGTGGGCACGGTGACTGAAATCCACGACTACCTGCGGCTGTTGTTCGCGCGGGCCGGCACACCCTATTGCCCGGACCACGGCTTGCCGCTGCAGTCCCAAACCGTAAGCCAGATGGTGGATGCGGTGCTGGCCTTGCCCGAAGACACCCGTCTGATGGTGCTGGCACCGGTGGCACGCGAACGCAAGGGCGAATTCGTGGAGCTGTTCGCCGACTTGCAGGCGCAGGGCTACGTGCGCTTCCGGGTCGATGGCGTGGCCTACGAGTTCGACGACCTGCCCAAACTGAGAAAAACCGAAAAACACAATATTGACGTGGTGATCGACCGGCTCAAGGTGCGCGGCGACGCCGACCCGGTAGCCAAAGACCAGTTGCGCCAGCGCCTGGCCGAGAGTTTCGAAGCCGCGCTCAAACTGGCCGACGGCCGTGCGCTGGCGGTCGAGCTGGACGCGGCAGCGGCACCAGAGGGCACCGTAGCACCGCCCGCCAGGGAGCACCTGTTCAACGCCAAGTTTTCTTGCCCGGTATGCAGTTATTCGATCACCGAGCTGGAGCCCCGGCTGTTTTCATTCAACTCACCCATGGGGGCCTGCCCGGCCTGCGATGGCCTGGGTGCGATGGACTTTTTTGACCCGGCGCGGGTGGTGGCATTCCCCAGCTTGAGCCTGGCCAGCGGTGCCATCAAGGGCTGGGACCGGCGCAATGCCTACTACTTTGCGATGCTGGAGAGCCTGGCCAAACATTACCGCTTCAACATCGACGCACCCTTCGAGAGCTTGCCGCCCGAAGTGCAACACGCAGTGCTGCAAGGCTCGGGTGTGGAAGAAATCAAGTTCAGTTATGTGATGGAGTCCGGGGCGTTTCAAGGTAAAAAGCTTACGCGTAAACACGCCTTCGAAGGCATCCTGCCCAATATGGCCCGGCGCTACCGCGAGACCGACTCGGCGCTGGTGCGCGACGAGCTCACCCGGTACCGCAGCAGCCAGCCTTGCACCGAATGCACGGGCACGCGGCTGCGCCGGGAGGCGCGCCATGTGAAGATCGGTGAAGGCACCCAGGCGCGGGCGATATTCGAGGTCAGCCACATCACCTTGCGCGAGAGTCTGGAATATTTCCAGAGCCTGCAGATGTCGGGTGCCAAAGGCGAAATCGCGGGCAAGGTGGTGCGGGAAATCGGCTTGCGGCTGAAGTTCCTGAACGACGTGGGCCTGAATTACCTGAGCCTGGACCGCAGCGCCGAGACCCTCAGCGGTGGCGAGTCGCAGCGCATCCGGCTGGCGTCGCAGATCGGCTCCGGGCTCACCGGTGTGATGTATGTGCTGGACGAGCCGAGCATCGGCCTGCACCAGCGCGACAACGACCGCCTGATCGATACCCTGAAACACCTGCGCGACATCGGCAACAGCGTGCTGGTGGTGGAGCACGACGAAGACATGATGCGCGCGGCCGACCATGTGATCGACATGGGCCTGGGCGCAGGCATTCACGGAGGGCGCGTGATCGCGCAAGGATCGTTTGCCGACATCCGCGCCAGTGCCGACTCGTTGACCGGCAAGTACCTCGCCGGGGTGCTCCAGATTGCGGTGCCGAAACACCGTACGCCCTGGTTGCCCACGGTGGTTGCAGTGGCCGAGAAGAGACCTGCGCCCAAGGCCGCGCCGAGCAAGGCCGCACTGGCCTGGGCCGAACGCAATGCGGAACATCTGGCCACGCAGGGAGCGTTGCAGGCGATCCGGGTGATCCATGCCACAGGCAATAACCTGCGCGGCGTGAGTGTCGAGTTTCCGGTCGGTTTGTTGACCTGCGTGACCGGCGTCTCCGGCTCCGGTAAATCGACCTTGGTCAACGACACGCTCTACACCGCCGTGGCGCGCCAGTTGTACCGCGCACACGACGAACCCGCCGCGCACGAAGAGATCCAGGGCATCGAGCATTTCGACAAGGTCATCAATGTGGACCAGTCGCCGATCGGCCGCACGCCGCGTAGCAACCCGGCAACGTACACCGGCATGTTCACGCCGATCCGCGAACTCATGGCCGAGATGAACACGGCGCGTGAGCGTGGTTATGGTCCCGGGCGTTTCAGCTTCAACGTGGCCGGTGGCCGCTGCGAGGCCTGCCAGGGCGACGGCGTCAAGAAGGTAGAGATGCACTTCTTGCCCGACGTTTATGTGCCCTGCGACGTCTGCCACGGCCAGCGTTACAACCGCGAGACGCTGGAGGTGCAGTACAAAGGCAGGAACATCGCCCAGGTGCTGGACCTCACCGTGGAAGCGGCGGCCGAG
>JANOCN010000484.1:0-7272 GCA_031412185.1 Betaproteobacteria bacterium
GCGCCAGCGTGTGCCACTCGGCAAGCGGCCCACCCGCGCACCCTGAAATCTGGCCATGTGTCCATGCGGAGTGTCGCTCGGTGACCTCTGGATATTTGACAGCGCGGCTTGCCTCATTGCCGATGCGGGAACAGCGGCGCCGTTGCGTGGCGCCGCGAATCTCAGGCCCACCGCAGCCGCCGGGCCTGCCACGTCGCGTTCGCATCGCTGGTGCTGACCGCGACCTGGGTCGCGGGCCACAGCAACGCGTGGAGCAGGTCAACGGTTTCGGCCAGCGTGCCTGCGTCAATGCGGCCCTTGCGGAGGAACGCCTGCCACTGGCGTTGCTTGGCATCGTCCTGTCCGAACTCGCCAGTCAGCGCCACCGGGGGATGCGTGGGCAGCGCCGTCCCGCGGCGCGCGAAGGTGGCGCCAATCGCGCGGGCCAGCGTCGCGCCGTCGAGGTCTGTTCGCCGGGCGATGGTGGCGATGTCGAAGAAATCCTTCATGCGGCTGTTGGCGAGGCCCAGGATCGTCATCGCGTGGTACTTCTCGGAGATCACGGTGTAGACAGGATAGACCTTCAGCGTAGGTGCGGCCAGGTCGTCAAGCAGGACCGGGAACACGACGGTCGGCGGCTCGGGTGTGACGGCGTCGCCGAAACCCACGTCAACCTGCAGCGCGCAACGCACGTTGTCGATGCGTCCGTTCAGGCGCACGCGGAGCCCGCCATAGCGGGTGTCGTCGCGAATCGATTCGGCGCGAACCGACTGTGGATCGAAGGCGATGCCATCGTCCATGGCAATGGCGGTGATGTCACGGAAAGTGGCGATCACGGTCTCGGCGTCGTCAGGGCCGAATCCCAACAGGTCGGCGTCGCGCGTGGGGCGGTGGGGCTGGTCGTACCAGAGCGAGAAGAGCAGCGCGCCCTTGAGCAGGAAGCGGTCTGCGTGCGGTGAGGCGGCGACCCGGCACAGCAGCCGCTCCAGTGCGAAGCGGTTCAACAGCAGGTTGTAGTCGTCACCGCGTTGCCGGGCGAGGTTCAGCAGCCGGGCCAGAACCGAGGCGCTACGGTTCGCCGTCATGCGACAACGGTTTCGAGGTAGGGCCGCATGACTTTCTCGACGCGGTTGATCCTGGCGAAGTTCGTGACCTGGTTCATGTCGAGCTTGCGCTGTCGCCAGGCGTCCTTGAGTGCTTCGAGGGCCACATCGAGGCCGACCTTGTGACGGAATTTGAAGCAGTCGGTGATCGTCATGGCCACGCTGTAGACGCGGATTGCAGCGCCATGTTCGACAACCGATTCGATGCCTTCGCTGTAGGCCTCGCCTCTCAGGCGCGCGACGCGCAGAATCGGGTGGTCAAGGGCGGGCGTCTGCGTTGCTTCCGGCAGCGCGATCCAGACCTCGAAGGGCAGTTGGGTGCCGATCTCGTGGAATTGAAGTGCAGATAGCAGGCAGACGACGGCCTTGGGGACGCGTCGGCAGACTTCTATGAGGCTCTGATGCTCGCTCACCTGGCCGTCCGGCAGGCTGTACAGGCCGCGGGTGACGCGCTGCAGTTTGCCGCCATGTTCAAGCTTGACGAGCAGTTGCGGTGACCAGCCCTGCGCGCGCACGTCGGCCGCGCTTAGCAGCCGCTGGTGCCGGGCGAGTTCGAGGATCCGGTCTGATTGAGTGAGTGCCACCCAGCTAGTTTAATATGCGCACTACTTGTTATCAAGTCATGGGTCCGAGACGATGGGCTGGCGCGCCGGGGAGGCTGCAGCCTGCCCGGCGCTCCCTGCGCCGAATCAAGCGAGGCCCGTTTTCCGAACAGCAGCGAGTCGACAGTGCAGAAGTAGGAGGGGGGCCGGAACCATTTGACCGATCGGCATTGCGATGAAGCTGCTGACCGTTGTCGAAAAGCTCGGCCCCGAACTACAGGCTGGCAACGTGGCCATGGTGCTAACGTTACGCGCCATCGCAATCAAGGCGCTTGCTGACGGCGAAAGAAACATTTCTGTTTTCGGGTGGCAGGAACGCGACGTCATGTACGGCAACGCCGCTCTCGACTGTCGGAACGCGATGAAGAAAGCTCGCAAATCGGCCCCGGCAAATCAGCACTCACCATGATTCGCGGGGCGGCATGGAGTCTTTTCTTTTAAGCTACGGTGTCGGCTAGCTGTCCAAGTGCACCTTCAAACTTGGGTAGTAAATGCTGATCGGGTTGTCAACGGGGGTCAGTTTTACATCGGCGCTAACACATTGTTTGCCTTGTATCCCCTTGTCTTGTTGAGCAGAGTGTTGGCACTTATAACATCTGCTTAGAGACCCAGGGGCACCTGCACTACAACCGGCCCATGCAGAACCCCGGCAGTGTCCTGGCTCAGGCCACCGCAGGCGCCACCCGCTCAACCCCATCAGCCACGTCCAGCGCCTAGTCCTGCCACAGCTTGGCATTGCCCGCAGGGGCGACAGACGCGTTCACCGACAAATGCGCCATGGTCACCGCAACCAAGCCCCGGATGTGCTCGGTAACGTGGGCCTGATCGACGCCATCACACAAAGCAGCGACCTGAATCAGGTTGTCAGCCTTTGCCTGCGCCGTGCAGGCGCGCTCAGCAGCGTCAGCCTCCTGCGTGAGGGAATGGGCCATGGAGGTGGTAGTGGTGTTCATGAGTGGCCCTGGGTGCAGTGGTGGCAAGGTCGCCACGAGCGTCCTGCGTTGATGCCGACGGACAAGAAAAAAGCACCTGGGCTTTTGACCCAAGTGCTTCTCTCATTTCGGTATTCTGGCTCCTCGACCTGGGCTCGAACCAGGGACCTACGGATTAACAGTCCGGCGCTCTACCAACTGAGCTATCGAGGAATAGCCTCAAATTATAGCCCGGCTTTTTTGCGCAAAAGCTGGGCGCGAGGCAGCGTCGCACAGCCGCGTTAGCTGGCTGCCCAGTGCTGTGCTAGTCGAAGACAGGCGTCTCCACGCCCAACACCTTGTGCAGCTTGGTGCTGGTAGTGGTGTATTGCAACTGCACTCTTTTCTCGGGGAAAACTAAGGGTGCAGCACCAAACGCGGCCAGGGCGCATTCGTGAAAACCGCTCAGGATCAGCTTTTTCTTGCCGGGGTAGACGTTGATGTCGCCCACTGCAAAGATGCCGGGCACGCTGGTGGAAAATTTTTCGGTGTCCACTTTGAGCTGCTTGCGCTCGATATCCAGGCCCCATTCGGCGATCGGTCCGAGCTTGGGGCTCAAGCCGAAGAACACCAGCAAGATGTCGAGCGGCACCACGCGGGTGATGCCATCCGCGCCGGTCACTTTGGCCGCGCGCAGGCGCCCATCCGCCTCTTCAATACCGGTGATCTGGCCCACCACAAACTGCATTTCGTAGGCATCACACAAGGCGTGCATCTTTGCCACGTTGGCCGGTGCGGCTTTGAAGCCGTCACGCCGGTGCAAAAGTATTACGCTTGCGGCCTTGTTGGGGCCATCCTTGACGAAGTTCAGGGCCCAGTCCAGGGCGGAGTCGCCGCCGCCAACAACCACCAGGTTCTTGCCAGCGAAGTCAGCCGGGTCCTTGACGCTGTAATGCAGCTGCGAACCCCGGTATTTGTCGACACCTTCAACTTTGAGAAGGCGCGGTTGGAACGCACCGACGCCGGCTGCGATGAATATGGTCTTGGTGAGGAACTGGGTTCCCCTGGACGTTTGCACGAAGAAGCGCCCGTCCTCCAGCTTCTCGACCACCGTCACTTCCTGGCCGAAATGGAACACGGCTCCAAAAGGCTCGATCTGCTTGAGCAGCGAATCTGTCAGTTCCTGCCCGGTACAGACGGGCACGGCAGGAATATCGTAGATCGGTTTGTCCGGGTACAACTCGACGCACTGGCCACCGGGGTAGGCCAGCGAATCAATCACGTGCGCCTTGATCTCCAGCAGACCGAGCTCGAATACCTGAAACAGCCCGACCGGGCCGGCCCCCACGATCACGGCATCGGTCTCTATCGCGCCGTCAAAAGCAGCGCTGGATGGTCCATCGTGGGCGAGGGCCGTGTTGATCACTTCTTGGTTCAGTTGAGGTTCCATATTCTTCCCAGGGCACCAAACCTCCGCCGGGCCATGGAGCCATGCAGCGCAGGGGCTGCGCAAATTAGCGAATCAGCTCTTTGAGCTTGTCGGTAACGTCTTTCCAGTCGTCCGCGTCCGCAGGCGGAGCCTTGCGTTTGGTAATACTTTTCCAGCCCGCCAGCTTGGCGAGCTCGGCATTTAGTTTCGTCATGTGTTGCTGGTCGGCCGGCACATCTTCTTCGGCGTAGATTGCGTTCACCGGGCACTCGGGAATACACACCGCGCAGTCAATACATTCGTCCGGATCGATGGTCAACATGTTTGGACCTTCACGGAAGCAGTCCACCGGGCAGACGTCGACGCAATCGGTGTACTTGCACTTGATACAGGCTTCTGTGACGGTGTGGGTCATTTCTTGTTGGCTCGGCGAATGGACGGATGCCCGGATTTTATGGGCTTTCTTTGACCGGGTCCGGCGGGTGGCCTTGGCTGCGGGGACACAAAGCGTCAGAGGCAATCGAATACACCCGCGCCTGGATGTCCAGTGGCTCAATCCACCAGCACCGCCCCTGCGGTCTTGTGCGAAGCGGTGTCGACCAGCACGATCGAGCCCAGCGCACGCGACTGGTGGAACGGCAACGCGGCAATCGCATCCTGCAGTTGCAGCTCTACACACCCGATGGCATTTGGTTCGAGTTGCGTGGCGTCCTCCTCGGCAAGCGTGTGCACGTTGATCCGGTACACGATGCGGTTGACTTTCGCCTTCACCCAGCGGTGCCCGTGTACGGCCCAGTAGGTGCGCCCGGCAAGCAGTGGCTCGTCATCCAGCCAGGCCACAGTAGCCCGAACGCTGCGGGTGGGCTTGAAACCACCGGCATCGCTGCCATGGGCGAGCAACCAGTCGCCGCGCGACACGTCCACCTCGCGGTCCAGTACGATGCCGGCGCTGTGCCCGGCCGATATGTCGCCAGGCGCACGGGTATGGTCCAGCACCTGCGCTACCGACGCTGTTTGCCCGCTGGGCAATACCGAGACGGACTGGCCAACCCGCAACGTGCCCGTAGCAACGCGACCCCAGAAAATGCGCCTTCCCTGGCTGGTGTCGGCAGATGCGGAAAATTTTTCCACCCATTGCACCGGGAACGAGAACGCGGTCGAAGTCTCATTGGGTGTCACCGGCAGCCGTTCCAGAATCTCCAGCAGGCTGGGGCCGTGGTAGCCACACCATGTGGGCCTTGAGGCCACGACATTGTGGCCCGTCAAGGCAGAAATCGGCACGATGGCAGCCACTTCGATGCCAGCTGCTCGCGCAAATGCCGTGAGTGCGGCAGCGATATTGTCAAAAGCTACTTGGGGGGCCGCTACCGCGTCGAGTTTGTTGACAGCAAAAACGACCGAAGGCACCCGTAGCAATTTGAGCAGCAGGCTGTGGCGGCGCGTCTGCGGCAACAAATCGTGGCCGGGGGCAGGGTGGGCATCTCCGTGCCAGCGTAACTTGGTCGCATCCACCAGCACCACTGCAGCGTCTGCGCTGCTGGCGGCGGTAACCATGTTGCGGGTGTACTGCTCGTGGCCGGGCGTGTCGCCGATGATGAACTTGCGTCTGGCAGTCGAGAAGTAGCGGTAAGCCACATCGATCGTGATGCCCTGTTCGCGTTCAGCGCTCAGCCCGTCGGTAAACAAGGCCAGGTCGACGGCGCCGCTTTTGGAAACATTGGCCAGTTGGTCTTGCAGTACGCTTCGGCTGTCCAGCAGCAAACGGCCGATCAGCGTGCTTTTGCCGTCGTCTACCGAGCCACAGGTAATGAAGCGCAACGCCGGATGGGTGTCGTCGGGTGCGGTTGGCTCTGCACGCGCCGGAGGCTCGGTGCGAACCAGGGTTGCCGTGGTCATCAGAAATACCCTTCTTTCTTGCGCTTTTCCATCGACGTTTCGGAGGTCTTGTCGTCCATGCGGGTTGCGCCGCGTTCACTCACATCGGCCGCAAGCGTTTCGATAACCACCTCGGCCGCACTTGCCGCCAGGCTGGCTACCGGGCAGGTGCAGGTGATGTCGCCGACCGTACGGAAACGTACATCCCGCAGGCTCACACGCTCGCCATCGCGTGCCGGGGTGAGGGGTGTTACGGGGACAAGCAGCCCCTTGCGTTCGACCACCTCGCGCTGGTGGGAGTAATACAACGACGGCAGGGCGATGTCTTCGCGGGCAATGTACTGCCAGACGTCCAGTTCAGTCCAGTTGGAGATCGGGAACACCCGGAAGTGCTCGCCCTGCTGCAGACGCGTGTTGAACAGCGACCACAGCTCTGGCCGCTGGGCCTTGGGCTGCCATTGGCCAAAACTGTCGCGGTGCGAAAAAATACGCTCCTTGGCGCGGGCTTTTTCTTCGTCCCGGCGGGCACCGCCAATCAGTGCGTCGAAGCGGAATTCGTCAATCGCTTCAAGCAGCGTCACCGACTGGTGCACATTGCGCGATTCGCCGGGGTGTGCCAGGCGCACGGTGCCGCGCGCCATCGAGTCTTCGACGTGGCGCACGATCAATTTGGCCTCAAGTTCGGCGGCGCGCCGGTCGCGGAAATCGGTGACTTCGTGGAAGTTGTGGCCGGTGTCGATCATCAACAGCGGGTAGGGAATGCGCCCGACACCAAACGCTTTTTCTGCGCATCGCAGTAACACCAGCGAATCCTTGCCACCTGAGAACAGCAAGGCGGGCCTCTCAAACGCAGCGGCCACTTCACGCAGGATGAATATGGTTTCTTCCTCCAGCGCATTCAGGTGCTGGTTGCTCAGTTGTGCCAGCAGGGCGGGTTCGGTACGGGCGTTCATGGGGTTGTGAGCTCAAGCGGGGCTGGGTTGGTTACGTTGTGCGCTACGGTGGTTTTGTTGTGGGCGTCGGCCTTTGCAACATGCAGGCCACATTCCTTGGCGGTTTCGTCCTCCCACCACCAGCGCCCGGCACGGAAGTCTTCGCCCAGGCTGATGGCGCGGGTACATGGCACGCAACCGATGCTGGGGAAAAACTGGTCATGCAGCGGGTTGTAGGCAACCTGGTGCACGCTGATGTAGTGCCACACGTCGCCCCACGCCCACTGTGCCAGCGGGTTGAGCTTGATCCGGCGTGGGTCCGACGTGTCGTGTAATGGCACGTCGGCGCGGGCACCCGACTGTTCGCGGCGCAAGCCGGTGATCCACGCCTTCTTGCCGGCCAGCGCATGCTCCAGCGGGACCATCTTGCGGATGTCGCAG
>JANOCN010000485.1:0-8725 GCA_031412185.1 Betaproteobacteria bacterium
TGCGCGCTATCACCAGTTCGCGGGTCTGCTCGTCCATACCGGTGCCATGAAAGATGAGGTCGACCCCGGCTTTGGCAGCGCGATAACTCGACGTCGTGCCCCGGCAATGCCCCATCACCGGAATGCCTAGGTCGTGCGCCAGTTCGCAGAGGAGATCAAGTTCTTCCTGGGTCCAGCTGCACTGCTCGCCGAGGTGTGCGTAACGCGGAACAATCCCCGATACATGCACCTTGATCCAGTCGGCGCCCACCTTGGCCTGGCGCCGCACCTCCGCCACGATTTCGTCCTTGCCCCGCACCACCTTGTAGTAGCCGGTAACGCCGGTATCGTTGATGAGCCGCCCCGCCGTGCCGCCGGCTCCGGTGATCAGCGCGTAACAGCCGCAGGAAATGCGCGGACCCTCGGCGATACCAGATTCGATGGCGTCGCGTACATCGACCATGTTCTCGAACACCGAATCCGGGTCCAGGATGCCGGTAACACCGGCGCGCAGCAGCTTCCTCGCGTTGTAGGCGGCCACCAGCGCCGACAGTGCATTGCGGCGCAGGTAAAAGATCTCCGGGTTGGAGGCTGCATCGTCGAAGGACAGGTGGCAATGTGCATCGATCAGCCCGGGCATGACGGTCATGCCGGCGACATCGATGCGCACAGCATGCTGCAGATGCAGCACGCGCGCCAGCGCCTCGCTGCCCAGTGCGACGATACCGTCGCCCTCGACCAGCACCGCTGCTGCAAATGGTGCGCTGCCGGTACCGTCAATAACCGTACCGTTCTCCAGCAGGAATGCCTTGTCCATCAGAATGGTGGCTTGCGCTTCAGTTGGTCTCAGACACCGCGCGCATCAGCTTGCGCGCGTTATCGGCCAGGTCGTCCGGGATGCTAGCGTGGGCCTCTTGGCCCCCTGCATCGGGTTCGTCCCAGCCCGCAAAGTTGGTGCCGTACACCAGGTGCTCGCGCCCCACTACGGCCGCCAGCAGCGGCAGGATGAGCGGGTGGTCCACATGGGTGTCGAACCACAGGCGTTTCAGGCGTTCCTCGAACGCGCCTTCACCACGCAGGCTGGCCGGTGACCACGGGCGTTTGCGCGCAGCCTTGGCCATGCGCCCCACCAGCAACGCTGTGCCGCCCCCACCATGGCTCAGGCAGATGTCCAGGCCGGGGTGGCGGTCTATCACACCGCCAAAAATGAGTGTTGCCACCGCCAGCGTTTCCTGGGCCGCAAACCCGGCAACGATGTCCAGCTCAAACCGCTTCAATGCCGGGTCCCCGGCGGGACCATCGATTCCCGCTGGCCCCGGGTGAATGAACAGCGGCACGTCCAGGCGAACCGCTTCGGCATACAGCGGATCGAGCGCACTGTCGTCCAGCGGCAAGCGCGCGTCGGTGCCAAACGCGGCACCCGCAAGACCGAGCTCGGTGACGGCCCGGCGCAGCTCCGCCACCGCTGCTGCTGGTGACTGCAGCGGCAAGGCCGCAAGGCCGGCCAGCTTGTCGGGATGCGCCTGCACGATGGCGGCCACGGCGTCGTTGTGCACGCGGCAAAAATGGGTGGCTTCGTCCGCCGGTATGAAGTGCAGGTAGGTCAGTGGGTTGGGTGACACGACCTGGAAGTCGATGCCTCGCTCAGCCATGCGGGCCAGGCGCACATCCACATCCATGAACGGGCTACCCACATAGCGCACGCCATTGAGCCGGTAGTCTTTCCCGACCTGGAAATACGGCGAACCATCGGGGTTGTGGCCCATGAAGGGACCAAAATCACCGGCCGCCCCTATCGTCTGCGCTATCACGATATGCGCATGCAGGTCGATCACGCGCGCATTGCACAAGCCGGTGCTTTTCATTGCCGGTGTCCCGTAGTTTGCATTTTCCGCAACACCTTTCTTGCCTGCCCCTCGAAAATCCTGATGGATTGCATCTGCAAGTAGTGATAGGATAATTTACATCAAGATCAATTGGATCGATGTCGATGAATATACGCCCGCATGAAGCGGCAGTCAACATGAAACATGCGTTTGTCACCGGCGGCGGTGGCGATATTGGTGCCGCCATCGGAGCCTGTGCAGCGCAGGCCGGGTACCGCGTGGTTTTGGTTGACCAGGACGGTTCGCGCAGCCAGGCCCAGGCCGCCAGGCTCACCGGCGCCATCGGGCTGCAGTGCGACGTGACGGACGAGGCGTCGGTAGAAAAAACCCTTGACGCTGCGCTGCAGCAGTTCGGCAGCGTGCCCGATCTGGTGGTCAACTGTGCCGGTATTGCACGTTTTGCGCCACTGCTGGACCAGAGTCTGGCGGACTTCCGCCGCGTGCTGGACGTGAACCTGGTCAGCGGGTTTATCGTCGCTCGCGCTGCCGCCCGGCGCATGCTGCCACGTGGCTCGGGCTGTATCGTCAACATCACGTCCATCAACGGCGTGACGCCCGCGCCCAACAGCGGTGCCTACCCGGCCTCCAAGTCCGGGTTGGCCAAACTGACTGAACTGATGGCCGTTGAATGGGGGCCGTTGGGGCTGCGCGTGAACGCGGTAGCGCCCGGCTTCATAGATGCCGGCTTGTCCACACCGTTTTTTGCCAATCCGGTGGTGCGCAAACTGCGCGAACAGGCGGTGCCTACGCGGCGTCTTGGAACGGCCACGGATATTGCACAGGCGGTGCTGTTTCTGGCATCGGACGCAGCCAGTTACATCAACGGGCACGAGCTGGTAGTCGATGGCGGCGCGACGCGCGCCATGCTGGCCCTCCTGCCGCGCGAGGCCCCCGGTTCATGAACCGCCGCCCGCTCGAGCATGAACTTGCGCAGTCCTTCCGCCACACCAAGTAGCCAAACTGCATGGTAGCCCAGCAACTGCTTAACGGTCTGATCGTCGGGGGCGTCTATGCGCTGTTCGCAATCGGTTTTACGCTGGTGTTCGGTATCCACCAGATATTGAATCTGGCCCATGGCGCAGTCTTTATGACCGGTGCTTTCATTGCGCTGTACGCGGTGCTGGGCGGCTGGCCCCTGTGGGCTGGTTTCCTGCTGGCCATGCTCGGTAGCGGCTTGCTGTCGGTGCTGATCGAGTTCGGCGCATTCCGCAAGCTGCGCAAGAGCGGGCCGGAAGAGCTTGAATTCGGCGCCATCATCACCTCGATCGGTGCCAGCCTGGCGATCATGGCAATTGCGCAGAAGGTCTCGAACACGCAGATCATGCGGTTCCCGTTTGACACCATGCCGGTGGTGATTTACGAGTTTCTCGGTCTGCGGGTCTCTGCACTTCAGCTGGTGATGGCGGGCTGCGCCGCCGTGTTGGTGGTCGCGCTCACCGCTTACCTGTACCGCACTGCGTTCGGGCGCCAGGTGCGGGCAGTGGCGGGCAACGAGCGGGCTGCAACGCTGGTCGGGGTAAATCCGAACTTCGTTTATTTCCAGACGTTTTTCGTGTCGGGCGCGCTGGCAGGTGCTGCCGGTGTGCTGGTGGGTCTGGCGTTCAACAGCATCCACTTCGTGATGGGTGAGCCTTACCTGCTGCGCGGGTTCGTCGTGGTAATTCTGGGTGGTTTGGGCAGTATTCCGGGCGCGTTGCTGGCCGGTCTGTTGCTGGGAATGATGCAGACCATGACGGTCGCGTATCTGCCATCCGGGCTGACCGACACCATCATCTTTTCGTTGCTGTTCCTGATCTTGTTGTTCCGGCCGCACGGCCTGCTCGGCAAGCCGGAAGCGGGTGCGATGCGGGGGCGCTGATGGTCCAGTTGTTCATTGCCTACCAGCCGCTGATCGATCTGTTCCTGCTGCATTCGGGTCTGGCGCTGGGCCAGTACATCGTGCTGCGTGCAGGCGTTTTTTCCATCGCCAATGCCGGGCTTACGGCTATCGGAGCCTACCTGGCCGCCGGGCTCACAGTCAAGGCAGGCGTACACCCGGCGTTGGCGGTAGTTGCAGGCACGCTGGCCGGCACCCTGGTGGCGATGTTGCTGTCCTGGCCGCTGGCCCGTTTGCGCGGTGTCTACCAGGCTATCGCCACGCTGGCTTTTGTGCAGGTGGTGCTGTCGCTCAACGTCTATTCAGAGCGCCTGACGGGCGGCGCCATGGGTATGAACGGAATTCCCAAGGTGGTCTCCACCGGCACCCTGCTGATCGCACTGGCGGCTACCGTCTACATGGTGTGGGCGATCAACCGGACCCGGCTCGGGCGCGCCTTCGACGCGATCCGGCAGGACGAAACCGTGGCCGCTTCGCTGGGTACATCGGTGCGTTATTACCAGACCGTGGCGTTTGCGCTCTCGGGTGCTATTGCAGGCTTTTTTGGTGCGCTGGAGGCATTCCACTCCTATTCCATGGAACCGAGCCGATTCGGGTTCGAGTTCGTCGTGGCGATCCTGTCGTACGTGGTGTTGGGCGGCCGCCGTTCGGTCTGGGGGCCGCTGGTTGGCACGGCGGTGTTGCTGGCGCTGCCGGAGCTGGCGCGGCCGCTGGCCGATTACCGCACCCTGGTGTATGGCCTGATCATGGTCGCCGTTATGGGTTACATGCCGCGCGGGGTCTTTGATACCTTCGTCGAGTACCTGCACAAACGCCGCATTGCACGCGCCGACCTCGCCGCGATGGCCAGCAAGAGTGGTGGGGCACCATGAATACATTAGTGCTGGACCAGGTGTCGAAACATTTCGGGGGTGTAATTGCTGCCGACAAAGTGTCAATGCAGGTTCCTCCCGGACGCATAACTGGCCTGATTGGTCCCAACGGGGCCGGCAAGTCCACCATCGTGAACCTGGTCACCGGCATGATGGAGCTCACCGGCGGCACCATCAAGCTGGGGCAGCGCGACCTTACCACCACGTCGCCGCATGAGGTCAGCCGCGCCGGGCTTGCCCGCACGTTCCAGAACATCCGCCTGTTCAAGGAAGCTCCGGCCATCGACAACGTCATGGGTGGCTTCCACCGGCACGAAAACTGCTCATTGCTGGCCAGCCTGTTTGCGCTGCCTTCTGCGCGCGCTGAAACGCGCCGCATCCGGGAGCAGGCGGGCGAACTCATGGCGCGTTTCAACATGACGCGTTACGCCAGTTTTCCGGCCGGTGGCCTGGCCTATGGGCACCAGCGCCGGGTGGAAATCATGCGCGCGCTGGCCAGCGGCCCGTCTGTGCTGCTGCTCGACGAACCGGTGGCCGGCATGAACGACGTGGAGGCCGGGGAGCTCGGCTCGATTTTTTCAGAACTCGCAGCCAGTGGCATGGCGGTCTTGCTGATAGAACACAACATGCGTTTTGTGACCCGCCTGTGCGAACACGTGTATGTGCTCGATGGTGGCCGACTGATCGCCGAAGGCTCCCCCAAACAGGTGGTAGCAGACACTGCGGTCATCGCTGCGTATCTTGGCACCTGAACCCCCGACCTCAGCATGCTGGAAATTACCGATCTCAAAGCCAACTACAGCGGCATCCAGGCGCTGCGCGGTGTCAGCCTGCGCGTGGACCAGGGCGAGATGGTGGCGCTGATCGGCCCCAACGGAGCTGGCAAGTCCACACTGCTCAATTGCGTCAGTGGCCAGGTGCGCACGGCCGAAGGGTCGATCAAACTTGAAGGCGACGAGATGACCGGGCAATCGCCCTGGACGGTGTCGCGCCGCGGCTTGCTGCAGGTGCCCGAGGGGCGCCAGGTATTTGCCGAAATGACCGTGCTGGAGAACCTGCAGCTCGGGGCCACCGCCCTGCGAAGCCGCGCGGCCGCCTACCCCTTGAAGCGGGTGCTCGAGCTGTTTCCCATTCTGGCCGAGCGGCGCGCGCAGAGCGCCGGTTCGCTCTCGGGCGGGCAACAACAGATGCTGGCGATCGGGCGCGCGCTGATGGGCGGTCCGCGCCTGCTGCTGCTGGACGAACCGAGTCTGGGTTTGGCACCGTTGATAGTGAAGCAGGTTTTTGCTACGCTGTTGGCACTCAACCGCGAGGGACTCACAATTTTGCTGATCGAGCAGAACGCCAAGCAGGCGCTAGCCGTGACCGACCGCGCCTACGTCATCGAGCAGGGCCGTGTCGTGTATTCCGGCACCAGCAGCGAACTCTCGCACAACCCCGAGATCGAGGCGCATTACCTTGGCCAGGGCGCTACTACCGATTGATTTTTTGCAACTCAGAGCCTATTCGTGAACAGGTTCTAAATTAACCAGGAGACATTCATGAAATATCTGTTCAAAGTACTTGGCGCATCCAGCCTTGCTGCGCTGGTGACGCTGTCGCCAGCGGTGGCACAAGAAGTAAAACTGGGCGTGGTGATGTCCAACACGGGCACCTACGCGTTTGTCGGTACACCGGTGATAAACGCGGTGCGCATGGCATTCGACGAGATGCAGGCCAGCAATTACTTCGGCAGCACCAAGGTCACGCTCATGGTAGAAGACAACCGGTCCAACACCCAGGAAGCGCTGGCCCTGCTGACCCGCATGGCGACGCGCGACAACGCGGTAATGGTGATTGGCCCGGTGGCCACGGGTGAAGCGATGGCGGCCGCACCGGTAGCCAACGAGCTCAAGATACCGATCTTCACCACCGCCACATCACCGGCCGTACTCAAGCCCGGGCCCTGGGTTTTCAAGGTGACAGAAACCCCGGACCAGTACATGACGCTGCTGGGCGACTATGTGGCGCAGCGCCGCAAACCCAAATCCTGCTTTACGGTGACGATCCGCGACAACGAAGGCTACATCACCCAGCACAACGCCTACCGTGACACCGTCAAGAAAGGCGGCGTCGCCGTGGCGGCTGAAGAATCCATTTTGTCCACCGACACCGATTTCACCGCCCTGGCCACCAAGATCGCCACCACCAAGGCGGACTGCCTGTTTCTGTCTACGCCGCCCGAACAAGGGGCCAATATTATTCTTCAGGCGCGCCAGGCTGGCATGGCGGCCACCACCCTGCTGGTCGGCAATACGGGCATGGGCTCGGCCAATTTTCTCAAGGCCGGGGGAACGGCGGTTGAAGGGACGGTGTTCACCGCCGAGTCGGTGCCAACAGGTGTCAACGACCTGGCCAAAACGTTCATCGTGAACTACACCAAACGCTACAACGTCGCACCCGACTCCTGGGCCATGGTGGGTTATTCGATGGGCTTGATTGCCGGCAACGCCATCAAGGCGGCCGGCCCCAACCCGACCCGCGAGAAGGTGCGCGAAGCGATGCTGGCGACCAAGAATCTGCCAGTGGTCATTGGCCGCGGCACCTGGTCGATCACCGATCCGGCCACGCGTATCCCGAGTTTTGGGTACGCCGTCATGAAAATCCAGGGCGGAAAGTTCGTCGAAGACAAATAGCCAGGCAGCTAGCTGACCAGGTAACCAGGCAACGAGGTAAGGCCATGCGCGCGATCAAGGACATGTCGGTGCTGATCACGGGCGGCGGCTCGGGTATCGGCGAGGGTACTGCGCGACTGTTCGCAGCGCGTGGTGCCAGAGTCACCATCACGGGTCGGCGCAAGGACAAGATCGACGCGGTTGCACAGTCCGTCGGCCCTGCCTGCCGCGCGGTGGTCGGCGATGTTACCGTCAACCAGGACCGGGAAGCCATGCTTGCGGCTGCCGTCGAACACGGCGGCAAGCTCGATGTGCTGGTCAGCAACGCTGCCAACATGTACCGGCAGGCGGTCGGTGCCTACACCGAAGATTTCCTCAAGGAAGCATTCAATACGAATGTCATATCGGGCATGATGCTCTCCAGCATGGCCGTGCCGCTGCTCGAAAAAACGCACGGCTCCATCATCTTTCTCGGGTCGATCCACAACCGCAGGGCCTACCCTGGAGCATCACCCTACGCGACCACCAAGGCGGCTATCGAGGGACTTACGCGCGTCATGGCGGCCGAACTCGGACGGCGGCAGATTCGAGTCTCTTGTGTATTGCCGGGAGCCGTGAGCACCGAGATCAACCTGCGCGCCGGCCTTTTCACGGCCGAGCAATCCGATGCCCGTTACGCCGCGATAGCCCCGGACCATGCGCTGGCCCGTATCGGCACCGTGACCGAAATCGCCGAGGCCATAGAGTACCTGGCGCGGGCGGAATGGGTCACCGGTGTTGCGCTCGAAGTCGACGGTGGCCTGGGACTAGGCGTCTCCAACTTCTAACCAGTGGCAACCAGAACCGGAGCAAGTCCATGGCATCGATTGTTGTATCGGGCTACAAAGTAGCCAACGACACCTTGCGCCTGTCGGACCTGCGCCAGGCCCTGTACGACGAGGGTGCCATCCTGATGGAGAAGGTACTGGTCAACCTGCACGGCGACGAGCACCGCAACCGCCGCCTGGTGGAGACCAAGGTGTTTCGGCGCGACTTCTTCCAGTGGTACGAACGCACGGTTTTTCCGGCCACGCTGCAGCAGACCCTGGCCCCCTATCTGGCCACCGGCAAGGCCGACCTGGTGGATTTCGGCTTTCGCGTCATGATGAACCTGACGGCCGACTTCTCCGGTGTGGACCGGCCGGACCGGAGCCCGGAGGAAACTACGCGCTTGTTGCGCATCCTGCGCACCTTTGGCAAAGCCGCAACGCTCGGCCAGGCGCTGGGAGACCGCGAACTGATTCGTGCCGAGATCCGCAGCGCGCTGGCCGAGTTCGACCAGGACTTCTTCCAGCCCTCGATGGCACGGCGGCGGGTTTTCCTGGAGCAGCTAAAGCGCGGTGAGATTGGCGAGGAAGCGCTGCCGCGCGATGTGCTGGTGGACCTGCTGCGCAGTGAAGACCAGACACCGATTGCCCC
>JANOCN010000486.1:0-6774 GCA_031412185.1 Betaproteobacteria bacterium
AAGGCAGCGTTGGCAAACCAGGCCAGCGTCAGCCTGCGCAACGACGATGGCCGGCCGATGACGGCCGTGTCATTTACGGTGCCAGGCCGCTTTCGTGCGACCGCACTTGTCAACGCCGCCGGTCTGGTGGAGCAAATTGAGTCGGTGCAACCGAACGCGGTGATGGGTGACACCGCGTCGGTGATCCGTTTCTCGGACTACAAGGATTTTGCCGGTGTCAAATTCCCGATGCGTATCCGCCAGGACATGGGCGGTTTTCCGATTCTGGACCTCGCAGTGAGTGAGGTCAAACCCAACGCTCCAGCAAGCATCGAAATTCCCGCACTTGTCAGCGCCGCGGTAGAGCGCGTAACTGCGGAGAAAGTGGCAGAAGGCGTCTGGTTCATGGCCGGCGGCTCGCACAACAGCGTAGCCATAGAAATGAAAGACCACCTGATGGTGGTTGAGAGCCCTCTTTTTGACGGCCGCGCCGTGCCGATGCTGGCCGAAGTGAAGAAACAGGCGAGCGGCAAACCGATCCGGTTTGTGGTCAATTCGCACCACCACTTCGACCACGCCGGTGGTCTGCGCGCCGCCATCGCCGAGGGAGCCACCCTGGTTACGAGCGAACTTGCACGCCCATTCTTTGAGAGAATCTTCGCCAACCCCAACCGCATCAACCCGGATGCGCTGGAGAAATCGGGCCGTCGGGCCGAAGTGACCGGCGTCAGTGGCAAACGCACATTTACCGATGGCACACGCGTCGTCGACGTGCATTACATCGAAGGCAGCCTGCATGCCCAGGGCTTCCTGATGGTTTACCTGCCAAAGGAAAAAATACTGATCGAGGCCGATGCTTATACGCCCGGCGCGCCGAACGCACCCGCTCCCACGCCAGTCAATGAGCTGCACTTGAACCTGGTGCGCAACATGGAGCGCCTGAACCTGCAGGTGGAACAGGTGTTGCCGTTGCACGGGCGTATGGTGGCGGTTACCGAGTTGTACCGGGCAGTGGGCCGGTAACCCCCGGCGGCGCGCGGACAGCCGGCCGCGCGCACTCGGCACCACCCGCGACCGCGCCCCGACGGGTCGCTGGTGTCATTTTTCGCGCCGGTTTGTGCCGTACAGTCCAGCGATGCAAGCCCCACCCATCGCCACCGTCGAGCATTTTCGCCAGGTCCTGTTGTGGCCACTGCGCCTGATGCCGCTTCCGCGGAGTGAGGCAGCCCGGCGCCAGCCCTGGCAAGTACTGCAGGCCATGGGCGACGCGTCACCCTGGCGCGAAGTGGTGGACGAATACACCGGCAGCGCCGACCAGTTCCACGAGCGCCATTACAGCGAGTTCGTGACTTTCCTGCCGTATGTACAACGCTTTCTGTACGGTGAGGGTCGGGCCGCATGCAGCGCCGGAGAAGCCGGTGCCGACTCACCGATGCGGGTGTTCCGGCGCCACGACATTCACCAGGGGCGGATGACTTTGCGCCAGGGCGAAGCGCCGATCGTGCTGGATGTGGTGCATGTAGATTTGTATTTTTTTCTGGATGTGGATCTGGTGCTGCTGAATGTGGAGGTGCGCGCCGACCATTTGTCGCTGCAGCAGGCGCAGGAGCTGTTGTACCGGTTTGGCCGGGGTTATCCGGCAGGCTGGCAAGCCGATGGCCAGGCGCTGCATTGCCTGGCCGATGTGGAATGGCTAAGCCACGATGGCCGGAGCCTCGCAAGTTCAGATGCGCGGCAACGCGAACTGTTTCTGGCCCATGTGGCCAAACACCGTGCTCCACGTATTGCGTCGCATTGGGCCTATTTGCTTCAGCCGCTGGTAAGCGACCACTCCGAGCAAAGCGGGCCGCTGCGGTTCAGACAAATCGAGTATTACCGCATGCCGCTGATGGCCTATCTGGCGCTGGACAACCCGCGCCTGTTGACCCGCAGCGATTTCATCCGCCTGGGGCTGGCCACCGGTGCCGTTGAAGCAGGATCTGACCCGGCCGCCAGTCTGCCGTATGCCGAAGCGCATTTGAGCGACTTTGAGTCGCGCCATTGCTACGACCGCTTCTGGACCGAGAGCGGGGCAGCACCGAACACGCGTTACCTGTGCGGCGGGCATTCGCTCGTGGTGATCGGCGCTGCGAACTCCGAGTTTTACAGTTGCGCGTACCGAGGCGTGTTGGCGCAGTTCCGCCATCAGCACTTTTTGCTGTTCCTGATTGCCCACTTCCAGAAAGCCGCATTGCTGATGTTTTCGGACAAGCTGGTGGAGGCGCTAAAGCAACTGCGGCAAGACGACGTCGCCAGCGTGCGCCGGTTCAAACGCTCGATCCGCGCCAGCTTCGCGGGGTTCCTGCGATTTACCCACCGCTACTGGTTTCACGAGGTGGCCGAACAGGCGCAGGCGCGCGCGCTGTTCCACATGACGGCCACCCACCTGGGGCTGGATCCGCTGTATGCCGAGGTCAAGGAACGCATCGCAGATATGAACAGTTATCTGGAGGCTGACAGCCAGCGCCGCCAGGCCAACACCGTGGTGCGCCTCACGGTGGTAACCATCTTCGGCCTGATCGGTACCGTGTCTACCGGTTTTCTCGGCATGAACCTGCTGGCGGAAGCCGACTCCCCGCTGGGCACCAAGCTGCTGATTTTCTTCGCAGTTTTCCTGTCTACTTTGGGTCTCACGGTCTACACCATGGCCAAGTCCAAACGCCTGTCGGATTTTCTGGATGCGCTGTCGGACGAACGTCTTGGCACCTGGCAAAAATTCAAATCGCTGGCGCTGGTCTGGCGGGCGAGCGATGATTGATGGGCCGCATGCAAGAGCCATGCGCATACGCTGCGACCAAGGGTTTACCCACAACCAAACTGCACGTCCCGCCGGCCATTGGTGTCGGCAATCGTTACAGTGCGCGGTGTACTAAATGGGGGCAATGCTGCAAACCCTGCATTGATGCGGGTTGAGCGAGCGAGTACGATTCTTGCTTCTTGGTATGGCGATTAACTTAACCCTTTCGGAGACATGATGCGACTGACCACCAAATTCCTGAGCGCGAGCGTGCTTCTGTATGCAGCGATCACATCCAGCGCGCTGGCAGCGATCCCGGCCTCTCCTTATTCGTCGCTCATAGTTTTTGGCGACAGTTTGTCTGACCCGGGTAACGCGGCCGCCTTGACCGTCCTAAACCCGGCGCCTGCGTTCCCGCAGCCGCTGTCGTTCTTCCCACCCACCCCCAACGGGCACTTCAGCAATGGCCTGACGGCCGCCGAGGTGCTGGCCGGCAGGCTCGGTTTGACAGTGGCTCCGGGCTGGCCCAGTGCGGCGGGTGCCAACAACTTCGCGGTCGGCGGTGCCATGACGGGGGCCGGTAATTTCAACTTTGCTGTCAACAGCCCTCTTGGTCTGGCCACCACTGCGGCCTATGCGACGGTGGGCGTTACCGGCATCCAGAATCAGATCAGCGCCTTCCAGCCCTCAGCCGCTTACGGTACGTCACCCTTGTTCATGTTGCAAGGCGGTGCGAATGACTACTTTCTGGGCTTCGCGTTGCAGAATTTTGGCAGTCCGCAGGACTTCCAGGCCATCACGACCACTGCAGTAACCAATATGGCTGGCAATATAAGCGCGTTGGTCGCCAAGGGTGCCAAAACCATCATGGTTGCAAACCTGCCGGACCTCGGCATCACGCCCGAGTTGCTGTCGATTCCTGGACCCGTCGGACCGTTTCCGACGTTCGGATCATTCGCTTCCTTTTTGACCAACGGCTACAACACTGCGCTGGCCAACGCCGTCAATTCCATCGATGGCGCACTGCCTGCCGACTACAAGATCTTTATTGTCGACAGCGCTGCCGCTTCGCGCGACGCCGTAGCCAACCCTGGGAACTACCCCGGCTTGACGAATGTGACGCAAGCTTGCCTGGCGTCACCTGCGGCGATTGGCAGCAACTGTACCGGGTACCTGTTCTGGGATGGCGTACATCCCACCGAACTCGGCCACGCGTTATTTGCCGACCAGCTCTATGGCGCCGCTCTGGCGGCTGCCGTGCCAGAGCCCTCCGAGATCGCAATGATGTTGGTGGGTCTGCTGCTGGTGGTGCGCGTTGCGAAGCGCAAGATGGGCTGACTGCGGCCGACCCCAAACGCAGCCTACGCTCCAGCCTGGCCAGACACCATCTAAGCCGGTGTACCCGAGCCTACATATTGCGCCGGTACTGTCCACCCACTTCAAACAACGCATTGGTGATCTGACCCAGCGAACAACAACGCACAGCGTCCATCAGCACCTCAAACACGTTACTGTTGGCAATCACGGCCTGCTGAAGGCGCTTGAGCATGGCGGGTGACTGCGCGGCATGCAACTGGTGGAAGTCTGCCAGCCGCTTGAGCTGGTTCTGCTTTTCTTCGTCAGTGGAGCGCGCCAGTTCCAGCTTGTCCTGCACCGCATCGCCATGTGGGTTGCGGAAGGTGTTGACGCCGACAATCGGCAACTCACCGGTGTGTTTGAGCATTTCGTAGTGCATCGACTCATCCTGGATGCGGCCACGCTGGTAACCGGTCTCCATGGCACCCAATACGCCACCGCGCTCGGCAATTCGTTCGAATTCGGTCAGCACCGCTTCTTCCACCAGTTCGGTCAACTCCTCGATGATGAAGCTGCCCTGGCTCGGGTTTTCGTTCTTGGCCAGGCCCCATTCGCGGTTGATGATCAGCTGGATCGCCATGGCGCGGCGCACGCTGTCTTCGGTCGGTGTGGTGATGGCCTCGTCGAACGCATTCGTGTGCAGGCTGTTGCAGTTGTCGTAGATCGCGATCAGCGCCTGCAAGGTGGTGCGGATATCGTTGAACTGAATCTCCTGCGCGTGCAGGCTGCGACCACTGGTCTGGATGTGGTATTTGAGTTTCTGGCTGCGTTCGTTGGCGCCGTATTTTTCCTTCATGGCCACGGCCCAGATACGCCGCGCAACCCGGCCCATCACGGTGTATTCCGGGTCCATGCCGTTGGAGAAGAAGAAGCTCAGATTCGGCGCGAAGTCGTCAATATGCATGCCGCGCGCCAGGTAGGCTTCGACAAACGTAAACCCGTTGGACAGCGTGAAAGCAAGTTGGCTGATCGGGTTCGCACCAGCTTCGGCAATGTGGTAGCCGCTGATCGACACGCTGTAAAAGTTGCGCACCCGGTTGTGCACGAAATACTGTGCAATGTCGCCCATGACCTTGAGCGAGAACTCGGTACTGAAGATGCAGGTGTTCTGGCCCTGGTCTTCCTTGAGGATGTCGGCCTGCACGGTACCGCGCACGTTCTCCTGTACCCATTCGCGGATTTTTGCGGTCTCGGTGTCGGTAGGTTCGCGGCCGTTCTCGGCCTTGAACTTGTCCAGGTTCTGGTCGATGGCGGTGTTCATGAACATGGCCAGAATGCTTGGAGCCGGCCCGTTGATGGTCATGCTGACGCTGGTGCTCGGGCTGCACAAATCGAAACCGCTGTACAAGACCTTCATGTCGTCCAGCGTGGCAATACTCACGCCCGAATTGCCGACCTTGCCATAGATGTCAGGCCGCGGATCGGGGTCGTTGCCATACAGCGTGACCGAATCGAAAGCCGTTGACAGTCGCTTGGCCGCCATGCCCGAGCTCAGCAGCTTGAAGCGGGTGTTGGTTCGAAACGCATCCCCTTCGCCAGCAAACATACGGGTTGGGTCTTCGCCTTCGCGTTTGAACGCAAAGGTACCAGCGGTGTACGGGTAACTGCCTGGCACGTTGTCGAGCATCAGCCACTTGAGGATTTCGCCGTGGTCTTCGAACGAAGGCAGCGCGACCTTGCGCACCGGTGTGCCACTAAGCGACCTGGTGATGAGTGCAGTGCGGATTTCCTTGTCGCGGATCTTCACCACATATTCTTCGCCCGCGTAGGCCTTTTGCATCTCGGGCCATTGTTCCAGCAATTTGCGCTCGGGCGACCCTTGAGATTCCTCGCGTTGCGCAGCGAGCCCGGTCACGGCCTCGACCGCGCGCACTTTGGAAGGATTTGCCTCGCTGAGCATACGTGCCGACGCGCGCAATTGCTGGATCTCGCGCGCCAATGTTGCCTGGGAGCGGGCGCGTGCCTTGTAGCCACGCATGGTGTCGCTGATTTCGGCCAGGTAGCGCGTGCGCGCGGCAGGCACCACGGGCGTCTGGTTGGTGCTGTGGCGCACCGCGACCTTCGGCAGGCTGCCGTCTGAAACATGCAGGCCAAGCGCTTGCAGACGCGGTAGCAGGGCCTGGTACAGGGCGGTCACGCCGTCGTCGTTGAACCGCGCCGCCATGGTGCCAAACACCGGCATCTGGTCGGCCGGCGTGGTCCAGGCTTCCTTGTTGCGCTGCACCTGTTTGGCGACATCGCGCAAGGCATCCAGTGAACCTTTGCGGTCGAACTTGTTGATAGCCACAAACTCGGCAAAGTCGAGCATGTCGATCTTCTCCAGCTGGCTGGCGGCACCAAACTCGGGCGTCATGACGTACATCGGCACATCGACATGCGGCACGATGGCCGCGTCGCCCTGGCCGATGCCGGAAGTCTCGACGATGACCAGATCAAATCCGGCGGCCTTGCAGGCGGCGATCACGTCGGGCAGCGCCTGGCTGATTTCACTGCCGAATTCGCGCGTGGCGAGCGAGCGCATGAACACGCGAGCGCTGCCGATTGTTTTTCCCTGACTTTCCCCTCCCCTTCCGGGGGAGGGCAGGGTGGGGGCGGCTCCCGAATCTGCAGCTTGCTCTTGAACTTGCCCCCATCCCAGCCTTCCCCCGACAGGGGAAGGAGCC
>JANOCN010000487.1:0-15376 GCA_031412185.1 Betaproteobacteria bacterium
CGCCACGGCAAACAGTGCGGCATTTGCAGCACCGGCTGCACCGATGGCAAAGGTGGCCACTGGAATGCCCTTGGGCATTTGCACAATGCTGTGAAGCGAATCCACACCCGACAGGTGTTTGCTGGCCACCGGCACACCGAGCACGGGTACCGTGGTCTTGGCGGCCAGCATGCCGGGCAAATGGGCCGCGCCTCCAGCCCCCGCGATGATCGCCTGCAGCCCGCGCTCCCTGGCGCTGGCCGCATAGGCAAACATGTCGTCCGGCATGCGGTGGGCCGAAAGCACGCGCGTTTCATGGCCAATGCCAAACTGTTGGAGAATCTGCACTGCGTGTTGCATGGTGTCCCAGTCGGAGCTGGAGCCCATGACAATACCGATCTGAAGTTTCATGGTGGTGTGAGCGGTGGCACTGCGCAAAAAGCGTTGTGCTCCAGCGCGGCGGCCACCATGATTCTAGCCAGCCATACTTGTCGATCCGACTTTCACCCTTAGCTACACACAATGATTAACGTTACTGCAGACAACTTCGACGCCGAAGTCATCGAAGCCTCCATGACCACGCCGGTGCTGGTCGACTTCTGGGCCCCCTGGTGCGGGCCGTGCAAGGTCATCGGGCCACTGCTGGAAAAGGTCGAGGTGTCATATGGCGGCCGCTTCAAGCTGGTGAAGATCGACTCCGACCAGGAACAGGAGATCAGCCAGGCTTTTGGCATCCGCAGCATCCCCACTTGTGTACTGATGGTCGGCGGCAAGCCGGTAGACGGATTCACCGGGGCGGTACCCGAGGGGCAGCTAAAGGCGTTTCTGGACAAGAACCTGCCGGAGGCCGACGTGCTGGAGGCCGAAGTGACCGGCGTCGCCGTGTCTGACGCCCCGCCCGACGATGACCCTGCCGCAATTCACGAGGCCTTGCAACAGGCGGTACTCAAGACACCCGACAACGACGACGCACGGTTTGACTACGTCAAGTTCCTGCTGCAGGGCGGGCAGACTGCACAGGCCAAAGCGGCGTTTGCGCCGGCAGCGGCCAAGGCTGCGCAGGTACGCAAACTCGATGCCTTGCAGCGCTGGATAACCGCCATCGATGTTGCCGCAGCAGCGGGCAATGCAGACGCAGCCCTGGCCGGGTTTGACGCAAAAATTGCTGCCAACCGGCGCGACTTCGATGCGCGTTTTGGCAAAGCCCAGCTATTCATGGCCAACCAGTCCTGGACGCAGGCGATGGACGAGTTGCTGGAGATTTTGATGCGCGACAAGGCCTGGAGCGAAGAACTGGCACGCAAGACCTATATCGCCATACTCGACATCATCGAGCCACCGAAGGTCAAGGTTGCCGACGGCCAGATTCCACCCGTGGACCCGGTGGTGGCCACGTACCGCAGGCGGCTTAGCAGTGTTGTGTTGAGCTAAAGGCTTGGGGGGCAGCCCAATACCCGGGTGTTCCGGGCTCTGAGGTTTCCGAGAACTGCTGGCCAGGTCAGGCCCGGGCTTCTTCGATCAAGTCCACGATGCTGCCCATCGTAGACAGACGTTCCGGGTCAAACCCATTGGCTGCGAAGTCGATGCGGTAGGTTTCTTCCAGGTACACCACGATCTGCATGATCGCCAGGGAGTCGACCAGGCCCGAGGCTACCAGGCGCTCGTCCGGACCGACACTCTCCACCGGCTTATTGGGTTTCTGTATCGTCCGCAGAAATTGCTGCAGGTCGGCCAGTATTCGGCTGCGGCTCATATCTCCTGATCTCATGCTTTCGCTTTCGCAGCCAGTATCCGCAGCAGGTCCAGCGGCGGCGTGTTCACACAGGCTGCCTTTACTGCTTCGCGGTTGATCTTGCCGCGCGAGGTGCGTGGAATTTCGTCGACTGCCCACCAGCGTGCAGGCATCTTGGGCTCGGCCAGGTGCGCGGCCATCCAGCCGTGCAGCGCCTGCACCGTGGCGTCCTGCGTGTCGGAAAGCACCACCGCCAGCCCCACTATCTGCCCGTACAGATCGTCGTCCAGCGCAAAGCAGCATACATCGCTGGCGCGGTCAAAGCGCTCCACCACGGCGTCGATATCGGCCGGATAGATCTTCATGCCGCCCTTGTTGATTTCGTCGCGTTCGCGACCGCGTAGCAGCAGCTGGCCGCGTTCGTTGATCACGCCGATGTCGCCGGTGAAGAACCAGCCGTCGATCACCGCGTTGGTGGTCAGGTCATCGCGCTGGAAGTAACCCTTCATCAATGCCGGGGTGTTGAGCCACACGTAGCCCGATTCACCGACCGCACACTCGGCCGCGGCGTCCAGCGGCACCGTGGTCTCGGATGTGCGCAGCACTTTGACCACCGCCCCCCAGGCTTCACCGACCAACCCGTCTTCGGCTGGCACATCGGCGTTGGCCAGGCCTGCGACCCAGCTACCGGTCTCGGTGATGCCGTAGGCATTGCAGACTTGCCGGGTGCCAGTCCAGCTGCGAATGTCTTCCCAGGCGTGGGCCGACAGCGGTGCCGAGCCGACGTGCACGCGCTGCAAGCTACCAGCCTGCGGCCGCCGCGACAGCTTGAGCGCCATCTTCCAGACCGAAGGTACAGACGACATGAAGGTGATGCGGTGCTCGTCGAGCAAAGCCCCGAGCCGCATGATGATGTCGGGACG
Organism: Betaproteobacteria bacterium; assembly: GCA_031412185.1. Taxonomy (GTDB): domain Bacteria; phylum Pseudomonadota; class Gammaproteobacteria; order Burkholderiales; family Burkholderiaceae_C; genus CAISIP01. The sequence goes on from JANOCN010000487.1 coordinate 2,635, forward strand.
GAACGGCGGTGTGATGAACAAGTCCTGACCCGACAGCCACGGAAACAGGCAATTGCAGATCAGCCCGTGGCCGAAGTGCGTGGGTAACATACACAAGGTGCGCTCGAACGCGGCAATACCGAGCTGGTCGCGCAACGAAATCCATCGCGCACGCAACGAGCGGTGGGTATGCACCACGCCTTTGGGCGCCCCGGTGGAGCCCGAAGTGAACAGGATCAGGGCGTCGTCATCAAGCCGGCTCAGGCCCGCCGTGGCCACCACATCGCCGGTGTCGGTGGTATCGATGGCCGCAATATCCAGCCGCGCCAGCGCAGCCAGCACAGCCGGGTCGGTGCCATCGTCCACCACCGCAAGGCGCGGGCTGGCAGCACCTGCCAGCGTGCTGATCTCGAAAGGTGTCAGACGCGCGTCGATCGGTACCGCGCAGGCCCCCAGGCGCCATATCGCCAACAACTCGGCAAAGAACTCCAGCCGGTTGCCAAACGGCAGAAAAACCCGGTCGCCCGGCAACAAACCGTGGCGCTGAAACCGCGCAATGCGGCACGCGACTTCGCGCGTTATGGTTGCACGGTCCCACCTGCGCCCGCTCACCGGTTCGGCAAGATTGCCCACTTGCAGATCAAGAAACATGTTGTGGTGTCACCCTTGAAGAATGTGTGTGTCGGGACCCTGGCCCGTCAACCCGTTGCGCCCATCCACGCCGAAAAGCCGCAGGAAAAAATCGACCCTGGCGAGGAACGGCGCACCTCCATCGGTGTTCCAGATAGAAATCAAACCAAAGAACGTCCATACACCGAAGATGCGCAGCATACGCGGCGCGGGGCCTGCGGCAAGCGCCTGCCCCTGCTGGTTTTGCTGGTTTTGCTGGCGCAGCATCGACACATAAATGCCCACTGCCAGCAGCAGGCAATAAAACATGCGCGAGCGGTGCGCCAACAGCACCTGCAAAAACTGCCCCTGCACCAGGGCCGGTTCCTTGATGACATGGTAGTACACATTGCCCACCAAAGCGGCTGCCAGCACCGCCACCAGCAGGCGTAAACGCGGCCAGGCGCGTAGCCGTTTGCCAAGCCCGGTGAAGGTCGGCATAAAGAAAAAAGTGGCCAGCAGCTCCTTGAAGTAATAGAAGTAGCGGTTCCAGAATTCCACCACCGACTCTGCCAGCAGCGGTTTGTAGGTGTTGCGAAACACGTTGAACCCGTACAGGCGCATGAAACCCACAATCAGATGCCCCTTGACTGCCAGGCGCAGCACCTGCGCGAACAGGTCCAGGTACACACTGGCCCAGGCCGCCACCCACGGGGCCTGCGTGCCCATGACGAGCAGTGTTTCGATCTTCGGCAGGCCCAGGGTGTGCCCCCCGAGCGCCGCAGTCAGCCGGTTGCCAGGCCCGTACAACAGACCCTCATAAGCGGTCAGCAAGAGCCGCAACACAACCGCGAGCAACAGCAGCTTGATGCCCGCCAACTGCGAGCGCGCCAGCGCTTCGGTCGTCTTCGCTTCACACTGCGACAAATAGGCCAGACCCTTGCCATACGGAGTTTCTGACCCGCCGTATGCCGGCCATAAATACAAGAGATGGTCGCGTACTCCGGTGCCGACCAACCGCCCGTGTTGTCCCGCCAGCAGCAGGTAGCCACAGCGCCATAACAGCATGGGCGCCAGGCATGCCAGCCCGAGCAACAGCAGCCGCCACGGCCCGACCGCCGGAGTGGTCGCCCACAAGACAGCCAGCACGGCCCAGAAGCAGCCATGCAGCGCCAACTGTGGATGGCGCCGCAGCGGTGCTGGCAGACGCGCAAAACCCTGGGCGGCCCGGTACACCAGCCAGACCAGCATGAATTGGGCCAACACCACCAGCGCCGCACCCAACCCCTGAATCGGCTCGGTCAAACCCTTGTGTTTTGCCAACAGATTAAAGCTGGTGACGACACCCACCAACACCGCCGCCAGCGCCAGCATGGTGCGCCGCCGCGCTGGTGGCGTCAGCCACACCAGCGCGCGACCGCCCCGGTGTATCCACCAGGCGATGGCGGCAGGATGCTTGTGAAATTGCGACAGCTCGCGCAGTGCCATGGCGTCAATGTGTAATGGCGGGCGGTTGCCGCTGCCAACGCGCGCGCGTCATGCGGGGCGGGTGAGGCGCTCCAGAGCTTCACCATAACGCGCCGCTGTCTTGCGCGCCACCTCGGCGGGCAGCGGCGGTGCCGGTGGCCGTTTGTCCCACGGCTTGCCGTTGATGCGCACCTGCTCCAGCCAGTCGCGCACAAATTGTTTGTCGTAGCTGGGTGGGTTGCTGCCTTCGGCATAACTCTCCATCGGCCAGAAGCGGGATGAATCGGGCGTCAGCACCTCGTCCATCAGCACCATGCTTCCCGCCGCGTCCAGGCCGAACTCGAATTTGGTATCGGCAATGATGACCCCGCGCGCTGCCGCTATAGCTGCACCGGCCTGGTACAGCGCAATGCTGGTGTCGCGCATCTGGTGCGCCAGGTCGGCACCGAGCATCTCGACCGTGCGCTCGAAGGTGATGTTCTCGTCGTGTTCACCGGCTGCGGCCTTGGCGGCCGGGGTGTAGATGGGGTGCGGCAACTTGGACGCGTTTTTCAGGCCGGGAGGCAAGGCTACGCCACACACTGCCTGGTTGTGCTGGTACTCCTTCCAACCGCTGCCCGCCAGGTAACCCCGCACTACCGCCTCTACCGGCAGCGGCGTTAGCCTTTTGACCAGCATCGAGCGGCTGCGAACTTGTGCCACCTCGTCGGCGCGCACCACACTCTCGGGCGCGTCGCCGGTCAGGTGATTGGGGCAAATAGCGCCCAGCTTGTCGAACCAGAACAGCGCCATCTGAGTCAGCAACGCACCCTTTCCCGGGATTGGGTCTGCCAGCACCACGTCAAACGCGCTCAGACGGTCGCTCGCAACCATCAGGATGCGGTCGTCTCCCACGGCGTAGTTATCGCGCACCTTGCCGCGCGCGAGCAGCGGCAGGCTGGTGAGTGTGGAGGTGTGCAGAGCTGTGCTGGGGTTGGCGGATGGAGGTGTCATGAGAAGCGGGCAATTTCAGTGCGAGCACTGGAATTGTCGCCGCATAAACTCGGTGCCAACTCACCAATCTTTTGGGCCGCTCCCATCCGCACACGTCCGCCGTGCGCACCTCTTCCTCTGGTTCTGGCATCCGCCCGGGTGCCGCCGGACAGCGCTCAGCGCAGGCCCAGATACCCGAGCACAGCGCCAATAACGACGACTAAACCGACGATGTAGATGATGGTGTTCAAGACAGATCTCCTTGTTAGATACGTCTCCAACGGTAACAAGTGAACGGCCAGCGCTGCGTCGGAGGTCGGCCTGGCTGCACGTAGGACATGATCACGTGCGGCGTCTGCGGGTACGCCCGCAACGCCTACTGCACCACCTGCGCGAGTTCGCCGCGCGCGTACTGAGCGGCCACCACCTGCAGGCTGTTGCCTTTGATCTTGCCGCCTTGCCCCTCACAGCCAAACTGCACATAACGCTGCTTGCAGATTTGTTTGGCGGCTTCGCGGGCCGGTTTGAGCCAGTCACGCGGGTCGAACTTGTCGGGGTTCTGCGCCATGTATTTGCGCGCGGCACCGGTCATGGCCAGGCGCACGTCAGTGTCGATGTTGATTTTGCGCACACCGAACTTGATCGCCTTCTGGATTTCTTCCACCGGCACGCCGTAGGTCTCCTTCATGTCGCCGCCGTACTCGCGAATGATGGCCAGCAAATCTTGTGGCACCGAAGAGGAGCCGTGCATCACCAGATGGGTGTTGGGCAGGCGTCGGTTGATTTCCTTTATGCGCTCTATGGCCAGGATGTCGCCGGTGGGTTTGCGGGTGAACTTGTAGGCACCGTGGCTGGTGCCGATGGCAATTGCCAGCGCGTCGAGCTGGGTGCGGCGCACAAAGTCGGCCGCCTGTTCGGGATCGGTCAGCAGCTGGTCCATCGTCATGGTGGCGTCGGTACCGTGGCCATCTTCCTTGTCGCCACGCATGGTCTCCAGCGAACCCAGACAACCCAGCTCGCCCTCAACGGTAACACCGGTGGCATGCGCCATGTCCACCACTTTGCGCGTGACTTCCACGTTGTAGTCGTAGCTGGCAATACTCTTGCCGTCGGCCATCAACGAGCCGTCCATCATGACCGAGCTGAACCCCAGGTTGATGGCACCCTGGCACACATCCGGGCTCTGGCCGTGGTCCTGGTGCATCACCAGCGGGATATGCGGGTAACTCTCGATGGCTGCCGATATCAGGTGCTTGATGAAGGCCTCACCAGCGTATTTGCGGGCACCCGCGCTGGCTTGCAGGATAACCGGAGCACCGACCTCGTCAGCTGCCGACATGACGGCTTGCACCTGCTCCAGGTTGTTGACGTTGAAGGCCGGAATGCCGTAGCCGTTGATAGCTGCGTGGTCCAGCAGTTCGCGCATTGAAACGAGTGCCATGGTGATGATCCCCAAGAGTTAGGCGTTGATGTCACGCTGCCCGCTGCACCTGCGGTAACCGGCCCGTAACTGCACAAATTCTAGCCTGCGAACGGTGCATGCTGGCCGGGTGCAGGCGCAGCGATTGGCACTGGCGCCAAGTCACTTCGCGGCCGTGTATCCTCCACCGTCTCGCGGCAGCGCTTTCGCCCCGCTATTGACCCATGTCCCGACATCCTCTTTTTCGAACCGGCCAGTGGACCATTGCGGCCTTGATACTTCTGCTGGTCTGGGACCTGCTGGCCATGGACCTGGCCCTGGCGCGCTGGTTCGGCGATCCGGCTGGTTTTCCAATGCGCGACCACTGGCTGTTCTCCGGCATCCTGCACCAGGGTGCGCGGCGGGTCGCCTGGACACTACAGCTCGCACTGGTGCTGTCCATCTGGTGGCCGCTGGGCCCTTTGCGCCTTCTCACGCGGCGCGAACGGGTTCACCTGCTGGTGGCGACACTGGTCACTGTGCTGATCGTCTGGCTGCTCAAAAGCCGCAGCGAAACCAGTTGCCCTTGGGACCTGAAGGAGTTTGGCGGGGTAGCCGCATATGTGTCGCACTGGCGCTGGGGCGTGCCGGACGGCGGGCGTGGCGAGTGTTTCCCGGCCGGCCATGCGTCGGCGGCGTTTGCCTTTTTGTCGGGTTACTTCTGGCTGCGTGTAAAAGCACCGCGGGCCGCCCGCATCTGGCTTTCCATCACCCGTGTGGCCGGGTGCACCATCGGGCTGGCCCAGCAAGTGCGCGGAGCACATTACATGAGCCACACCTTGTGGACGGCGTGGTTGTGCTGGGTGCTGGCCGGTCTCAGCTACCTGGTGCTGGAGCACTGGCGCACGCGTCGGCCACCTACCGACCACGAGCACAAGGTCTGAAACGAACCAGCCGGGCTGGCGGCCCGTCAGCCTCTCACGCTCTCAGACCACCTGGCAGATCTTCAACATATTGGTGCCGCCGGGTGCCCCCATCGGTTCGCCGCAGGTAATCGCGTAGACGTCGCCGCTTTGCACAATGCCGCGTTTCTTCAGGTGCCCTTCGGCTTCCTCCAGCGCAGTGTCGCGGTCGGCGCTGGAGTCCATCAGCAGGGGCCGCACGTTGCGGTACAAGGCCATCTTGCGCTGGGTTGCCACGCGCGGGGTCAAGGCATAGATGGGAATCTGGATCAGGTGGCGGCTCATCCACAACGCCGTCGAACCGCTGTCGGTCATCGCGACAATCGCCTTCGCACCCAGATGGTAAGCAGTGAACAGGGCACCCATGGCGATCGACTGGTCAATCCGGCTGAAGGTCTTGCCGGTGAAATCGGCATCCAGTTTGGCGACGTCGTGCCCTTCCGCCGCATGGCAGATTTTGGCCATTTCCACCACCGTCTCCAGCGGATACTTGCCCGCGGCGGTTTCGGCCGAAAGCATGACGGCGTCGGTGCCGTCCAGCACCGCGTTGGCGACGTCGCTCACTTCGGCGCGGGTCGGCACCGGGTTGGTGATCATCGACTCCATCATCTGCGTGGCCGTGATCACCACCTTGTCGTGTTCGCGTGCCAGTTTGATCATACGTTTTTGCAGGGCCGGCACCGCTGCATTGCCCACTTCCACCGCCAGATCGCCGCGTGCCACCATGATGCCGTCGCTGGCCAGCAGTATCTCGAGAAGCCTGGGGATCGCTTCCGCACGTTCGATCTTCGCGATCAGCCCGGGCCGGTGGTTGAAGTCTGCCGCAGCCACGTTGCACAACTGGCGCGCCATCTCCATGTCGGTGGCGTTCTTGGGGAAACTCACCGCCACATAGTCGGCCTTGAAGGCCATCGCCGTACGGATGTCGTCCATGTCCTTGGCGGTCAGCGCGGGTGCGGTGAGCCCGCCACCCAGCTTGTTGATGCCCTTGTTGTTGGACAACTCGCCGCCCAGTTTCACGGTGGTGTGGATCGCCTCGCCCTTGATGGCGTCCACCGTGATGACGATCAGACCGTCATTGAGCAGCAGTACGTCACCCGCCTTGACTTCGCGTGGCAACGACTTGTAATCCAGCCCGACCGTGTCTACATCGCCCAGCTCGGTGCGTGTTGCGTCGAGTACAAATTTGGCACCCTGCTCCAGCATGATCTTACCCTGGGCAAACTTGCCGACACGGATTTTGGGGCCCTGCAGGTCGGCCATGATGGCCACCTCGCGGCCGGCACGCTGGGCCGCTTCGCGCACCAGTTGCGCCCGGTCAATGTGGTCCTGCGCCTTGCCGTGGCTGAAGTTGAGCCGGACCACATTCACGCCGGCCCGGATCATCTGCTCCAGCAGGGCCGGGTCGCTCGATGCCGGGCCCAGGGTTGCAACAATCTTGGTGGCGCGACGAGGTGCCATGTGGAAGTCTCCTTGTAGTAATAACGCGGATTTTCCCACGGGCCGATTACCGGCCAGTTACCACCGGCCGCCGCGCATACTCCAGGTCAGCCGCCAGCGCGCTGGGCCAGGATCTCGAACGCAGGCAAGGTTTTGCCCTCGAGCACCTCAAGGAACGCGCCACCCCCGGTGGAGATATAACCGATCTTGTCTTCGATGCCGTATTTGGCAATCGCAGCCAGTGTGTCACCACCACCGGCAATGGAAAACGCAGCGCTGTCGGCAATCGCGTGGGCAATGGTCCGGGTGCCGCTTTCAAACGCTGCGAACTCGAACACCCCCACCGGCCCATTCCAGACAATCGTTCCGGCCTGGCGCAACTGGTCTGCCAGCCGTTGCGCGGTTTGCGGCCCGATGTCCAGGATCAGGTCGTCGTCGGCTACATCGGCGGCGGCTTTGACACTTGCCGGCGCATCGGCCTTGAATGCTTTCGCAGTTACCACGTCGGTCGGAATCGGCACCGCAGCGCCGCGTGCCTGCATGGCTGCGATCACGGCTTTCGCCTCTACCAACAAATCCGGTTCGGCCAGGCTCCTGCCGATTTTCAACCCGGCAGCCAGCATAAAGGTGTTGGCGATACCCCCACCCACGATCAGCTGGTCCACCTTGTCGGCCAGGCTCTTGAGAATGGTGAGTTTGGTAGACACCTTGGAGCCTGCGACGATGGCCACCAGCGGGCGCCTGGGCGCTTTCAGGGCCTGGGTGATCGCGTCGATTTCGGCTGCCAGCAACGGCCCGGCGCAGGCCACGGGCGCAAATTGCGCAATGCCGTAGGTGCTGGCCTCGGCGCGGTGTGCGGTGCCAAAGGCGTCATGCACAAATATGTCGCATAACGCGGCCATTTTTCGCGACAGGGCCTCGTCGTTTTTTTTCTCACCCCGGTTCAAACGGCAGTTCTCCAGCAGTACCAGCTGCCCCGCTTTCAGCGCTTCACCGTCCAGCTGAACACCCTCGACCCAGTTCGGCACCAACGGCACCGTGCGGCCCAGCAATTCACCCATGCGCAGGGCTACCGGTGCCAGCGAATCCTGCGGCGTAAACTCGCCTTCTGTCGGCCGCCCGAGGTGCGAGGTCACCATTACCGCCGCGTCGGCGTCGAGCGCCATCTGGATGCAAGCCACCGAGGCGCGGATGCGGGTGTCTTCGGTGATGTTGCCAGCATCGTCTTGCGGCACGTTCAGATCGGCCCGGATGAAAACCCGCTTGCCTGCAACTTTGCCCTGGGCACAGAGGTCGGAGAATCGAATGAAGTTCATGGGCGCGGTGGGCAGCTATGGACAAGCGCAAATTGTAGGCTTCACCGGCACGCTGCAAACCAGTCCAAACCGGGCTGGTAGACCTGGGTCTGCAGATCCAGCAGACCCAGCATCGCATGAAAAACGTTGTCGTGCGAGAGTGGTGCCGCGGCATTTTTCTGCAGGCAATCGACACGTACGCCGCTGCGTTTTTGCATCGCGCTGGAGAGCCAGGTGAGCATCGGTACGTGGGTCTGGAAGTCCGGCGCAAGGGCGTAGGGCAGGCCGTGCAGGTACAGGTTGTTTTCTCCCAGCGACTCGCCATGGTCCGATACATAGACCAGCGCAGTGTCAACGTTTTCCGCCCGACTCTTGCCATCGAGCCAACGTACCGCGCTGGCAAGCACATGGTCGGTGTATACCAGCGAGTTGTCGTAGGCGTTGACCAGTTGCTGGCGTGGGCAGTCCTGCAGTGTGTTGCTGGCGCATTCGGGCAAAAATTTCTTGTGTGCAGGGGGAGAGCGCCGGTAATACGCCGGACCATGGCTGCCCATCTGGTGCATCACCACCACGACGCCCCGCGCCGCGCGCGCCCGGTCGAGCGCTGCGATGCGTTGATCCAGACCTTGCAGCATGACTCCGTCCAGGCATTCGCCGCCAGCGCACAGGCCGGGCACTTCCAGCGTGCGTGTAATCACCTCGCCCACGCGCGCGCACACACCCTTGCAGCCCGACTGGTTGTCCAGCCACAACACCGCCAACCCGGCGCGCTGCAATACGTCGAGCAGGTTTTCAAACGGCTGGTTGCTGGCTTCAAACGCCTGTTTGCCCTGGTGCGAGAACATACACGGCAACGAGGCCTGGGTATTGGTGCCACAGGAACGTACGGCGCTGTAATAGGTCAAACCGCCTGCGGCCCGTAGCTGCTCCAGCTCAGGGTTGGTCGCGCGGCCATAACCACCCAGAGAAAAGTTGGCAGCACGGGCAGTTTCGCCCACCACCAGCAACACCAGCGGGACACGGGTCTGGCTGGCATAGGTCGGCCCCAGTCGCACGTCTTCGCCAATGGCCTGCAGCGAGCGCGCTGCGCGTGGCACCTGGTCGACCAGCAATTTGCCGCCGCCATACAGGACGTTCAACGGGTTGATCAGATAACGCACCTGTTTGTGATTGCGCATCAGCGATGCCAGGTCCTGATAAATCGCCAGGGTTACCAGCAGCAGAACCAGCAGTGCCGCGAGCGCATGCAGCAGGTTGCGCCAGGCCTGCGGCCAAAAAGGCCTGTACGTGATCCGGCGCGGCAACAACCAAAGCAGGGGTAGCCCAGCCACCCCAAGCAAACTCAAGGCCAATGGCCAGGAGAGCAAATCGCGCACCTCGCGCGCATCCGTGTTCATGACGTTGGCCATCATGGTGGCATCTATCACCACGCTGTACTGCAGCATGAAGTAGCTGCTCAAGGCGCTCGCAACCAGCAACAGCAGCGCGACCGGTTTGACCAGAGGTCGCCACGCCAGCAGGCTCAGGAGCACCATCAACGCCGTCGCAATCCACACCGCCAGCCCGAGCCAAAACAATGCGCCGCGCCAGCCGCTGTGTTCTGGCAGAGCCCAGAAGGCGCGCCAGAGCGGCCAGTTGCCCGCGAGCGCCAGCCAGACGCTGAGCAGCAGCGCGAGGGCGCCCGGCGTCCAGGCGCGCGCTGTTGGTGCGGGTTGCAAAGGTTTCATGGCGAACCCGCTGCTCGCCCCATCACCAACCCAGCCCGATGTGCAGCGGCAGGTAAACTGCCATGCCCGACAGTATGGTGAACAGCACGTCGCGGCGCCAGAAAAAAGCCAGCGCACCGGTTGCGGCCGCGTAGAGCCGTGCGTCCTGCCACGTATTGACCAGCTGGCCCTGCACCATCACCACTTCGGGCAACACCACCGCCGCCAACGCGGCAATGGGTGCGTACTGAAGGCCACGCTGGACCCAATAGGGCAGGCTCCACGGACGGTTGGAAAACAGGAAGAAGCCACGCGCCAGCACGGTGACCAACGCCAGCCCCAGCACCACTGCCACCGTATGTATGTCGATGTCGTTCATCATGTAACCTGCGGCCCGGCGGCGCTCATGGCGGCGCGCCCGCTGGGGGTGCCGCCTTCTCGCAGGCCACGCATAACACGACAGCAACCACTATCGCCAACACGATGTTCAGTTTGAGGGGCAGCGCATAGGCTGCAACCCCGACGGCACCGGCAACACCGGCAGCCAGCAGGCGCAGCCGGGTCGTGGCCAGCGAACACAGGATGCCGACCAGACACAAGATGCCAGCAAACCCGAGTCCCCAGGCCTGGGGTACCAGATTGGCTAGCAAAACGCCCAGCACCCCGAAGCCAACCCAGGTAGCCCAATTGAAAAGGTCATTGCCCGACAGGTAGGCCTCTTGTGCCCGGCGACCCGCTGCATCTTCAGCCGGATGCGGAAACCGGCGCGTGAACAGCACATAACTCATATCAGCCGTGAAGTAGCCATGTGCCAGGCGCTCCCAGGTCGGCAGGTGCGCCAGGTAGGAGCGCAGGTGCAGGCTGAACACCACAAAACGCAGATTCACGCAAAACCCGGTGGCCAGCACGATCCACGGTGGCGCCCCCGCGATCAACAGGGGAATCGCGGCCAGTTGCGAGCTGCCAGCGAACACCACCAGCGCCATCAGCAAAGCCTCGAATACGCCGATACCGGACTTGACCATCGCGACGCCGGTCATCAGGCTCCAAGCCGCGATGCCGGGAGCCAGGCGCTGAAAGTCGCGCAGGCCCTGTTTGAACTCCGGATGGCTGTAGTTGGCCCGGCGGAAAAACATCAGGCACTCGCCGCCAGTGGGCCAAACCGCATACCCGGGCGCAACGCAAAGCCGCGCAGCAGCGCCGCCAGTTCCATGCGTTTGGCGCCCGCGCGTTGCACTTCCAGCAAACGCAACACGCCCTGCCCGCAGGCGACCTCCAGGCCTTGCGGGCCGACCGCCAGGATGGTGCCGCTCTGCGCCCCGGCCGCTTCCGGCTGCCCCGCGAGGGGCGCTGCGAGCTCACTGCGCCACAACTTGAGCACCTCACCATCGATGGCAGACCATGCGCCGGGTGCCGGATTGAACGCCCGCACGCGGCGCTCGATCTGCGCGGCGTCTCCCGCCCAGTCCACCTGCGCATCCGATTTTTCCACTTTGCGCGCATAACTCGCGCAGGCCTCCTGTTGCGGCTGTGCCACCAGTTGCCCGTGTGCCGCCCGCTCGAGCGCACGCACTATCAGGTCCGCGCCGAGCGCCGCCAGCTTGTCGTGCAGGCTGCCGGCGGTGTCTTGTGCAGGCCCGCCATGCTGGACCGGTAGCGCCTGCGCCAGCAGAATATCGCCGGTGTCCAGCCCCGCGTCCATCTGCATGATGGTGACCCCGGTCTGTGTATCGCCCGCCTCGATGGCCCGGTGGATCGGCGCTGCACCACGCCAACGTGGCAGCAACGACGCATGGATATTGATGCAACCCCACGCGGGGGTGGCAACATCGTCGGCACCCCGCATCTGCATCTGATCGAGCACCCATTGCGGCAGGATCAGGCCGTAGGCGGCCACTACCATTACCTGGGCCTGCGCATGGATGATCGCCTGGCGCGCCGCCAGCGCGTCCGGGGCAAAACGTCCGTCCAGCCGCAGACTGCGTGGCTGGGCCACGGCGATGCCCTGGCTGCGGGCGAACAGCTTCACCGGCGACCCGTGCATCAACATGCCGCGCCCGGCCGGGCGGTCCGGCTGGGTCAATACCAGCGGCACGTCAAAACCGGCTGAACACAGGCGCTCCAGCGCCACGCGGGCGAACTCCGGTGTGCCAGCAAAGATGAGCCTCAATCGCGCTCCTCGCGCTGCAGCTTGCGCATCTTTATCTTGATGCGGTTGCGCTTGAGTGGCGACAGGTATTCAACGAACACCTTGCCCATCAGATGGTCCATTTCATGCTGGATGCATACCGCCAGTACACCTTCGGCCTCGACCGTACGCGACACACCATCACGGTCCAGCGCAAGCACCCGGATCGCATCAAAACGCTCGACGCCATCGTAGATGCCCGGCACCGACAGGCAACCTTCTTCGTTCACGTGTTTTTCGGCGCTGGTCCAGACGATCTCCGGGTTGATCAGCACCAGTGGCTGGTCGTGCTGCTCGGACACATCGATCACGATCAGCCGCTCGTGTACGTCCACCTGAGTCGCGGCCAGCCCGATACCTTTCGCGTCGTACATGGTCTCCAGCATGTCGGCGATCAGGGTTTTGATGCGCGTGTCTACCTGCTGCACCGGTTTGGCCACTCGGTGCAATTTGGGGTCGGGATAACAAAGAATGTGCAGCATTGCCATGAATTCTCTCGAAAGATGTCGTTATTTTCGCCACTTTTCTGCCCGCCGACAGCGGTGAGCCGCAGAAAACGTTGCCCAATCAAGGACTTGAGCGCAAAATCGTGCGTGATTTATCAAGATGTTTCCAAGCCCGGCGGTTGAAGGCCCCGGTGCCTGGAGCAGCCTTCAGGGGCGACCACAATGCAGCAAGAAATGACCATTACCACGTCGGCAAGAACGAAATTGGCGTTGGCGGCG
>JANOCN010000488.1:0-2802 GCA_031412185.1 Betaproteobacteria bacterium
GCAAAGAACGCCCAGTTCGGCGGCCGCGACGGCTGGCTATTGCGTGACGTTTCCCGAATCGCATTCAATGTGCGAGACGGTGCCGACGCGCACGTCACGCGCGAAAAGCTTGCCGAATTTCGCTGGGCAACCGGACTGACCGCCGAAATGGTTGCGGTGGCCTTGCTGCGGCCCGAACGCATGCCGATCATCGATTTGTTCCAGTTCATGCGCCACCTGGAGGTCAACGGGCAGTCTTCGCAGCGCTACGAGATAGAGTTCTGGCGCAAGGTTTTTTACCCGCTTAGCTGCCTGGTCATGGTGGTGCTGGCACTCCCATTTGCTTACCTGCATTTCAGAACCAGCGGCATTTCCACTTTTGTATTCGTGGGGGTCTTGACCGGCATCAGTTTCTTCCTGCTGAACAACCTGTTCGGCCACTTCGGCAACCTGCGCAACTGGTGGCCCTGGCTGACCGCTGCCGCCCCGGGACTGATCTACTCCCTGCTCTCGCTGTCGGCCTTTGGCTGGCTGGTGCTGCGACGATGAGCCGCACGGCCGTTCCGAAGGCACATAGCACCGCAGCCCGAAGGGCAAAGGTTATCTGATGACACAGCACCAGCGCGCCATCGTATTGTTCGCCCATGGTTCGCGTGACCCGCAGTGGTCACAGCCAGTACAAGCCGTGGCAAACCAGGTACGGGCGCGGGACCCGGGTGTACTGGTAGCTTGCGCCTACCTGGAAATGATGGAACCCGATCTGCCCGCCGCCGCGCGGGCGCTGGTGGCGTCAGGGGCCGGCCACATCACCGTGGTTCCGCTGTTCCTGGGTGTCGGTCGGCATGCCCGCGAGGACTTGCCCCGCCTCATGGCTGCTCTGAAGCAGGAACATCCGCAGGTGATTTTTGATTTGCAACAGGCGATCGGGGAAGACCCGCGTGTGGTGACGCTGATAGCGGAGATCGCACTGTCATGACACACGCACCAGGCTACCGCGCTTGCGCGGGCATAATCAAATTGACATTTAATCGGCAATCGGCATGAACCTTCACCAGTTCCGTTTTGTGCAGGAAGCAGTTCGCCGCAACCTGAATCTCACCGAGGCGGCCAAGGCCTTGCACACATCGCAGCCGGGTGTGTCCAAGGCCATCATCGAACTCGAAGAAGAGTTGGGCATTGAAATATTTGCACGCCATGGCAAGCGGCTCAAACGCGTCACTGAGCCCGGCCAGCATGTGCTCACCAGCATCGACCTGATCATGCGCGAGGTGGGCAACCTGAAGCGTATCGGCGACGAATACAGCGCTCAAGACAGTGGTACCTTGTCGATTGCCACCACCCACACGCAGGCACGATACGTATTGCCGGAGCCGGTGTCCAAACTGCGGCTCATCTATCCCAAGGTCAACGTGAGTCTGCACCAGGGCGCACCCGACCAGGTAGCGCGCATGGTGATTGACGAGGTGGCGGAGATCGGTATCGCCACCGAGTCGCTGGCCGCCTACCGCGAGCTGGTCACCCTGCCGTGTTATGAGTGGCAGCATATGCTGGTGCTGCCGGTCGGCCACCCGCTGTGCACCAAAGATCGGGTGACGCTGGAAGACATTGCTGCCGAACCGCTTGTAACGTACCACCCGTCGTTTACCGGACGCACCAAGATTGACCACGCGTTTGCGACGCGCAGCCTGCAACCGCGCATAGCGCTGGAAGCCATCGACTCGGATGTGATCACGACCTACGTCAAGCTGGGCATGGGGGTCGGAATTGCCGCTGAAATGGCGGTACGCGATATCACCAACGACGGCGGCAAGAGTGGCCTGGTGGTGCGCCCGGCCGGCTACCTGTTTGGACAAAACGTAGCCCGGGTGGCATTCAAACGGGGTGCCTACCTGCGCAACTTCGTCTTCAAGTTCGCCGAGCTGCTGAGCGACCGGCTCGACCGTAACCTTGTGGCCCGCGCCATGACCGGGCAGGTGAACGATTATGAATTGTGAGACATTGTGGGACAGACCGCAGTTACACGCAGTGAACAAGCTCTGTCTCCCAACATTTCGTCGGATGTCGGCTGTTGCCACTGTGGGACAGACCGCAGCTACACGAAGTGCGCAAGCTTTGTCTCCCCACTGATCAACTGAGCCAGACACCATGATCCCGCGCACCCCTGAACTTGTCAGCAAATTACCCGCCGTAGGCACCACCATCTTTACCGTCATGTCCACGCTGGCGGCGGAAAAAGCTGCTGTCAATCTGGGCCAGGGTTTTCCGGATTTCGACTGCGACCCACTGCTGGTGAGTGCCGTCTCCGACGCCATGCAACGCGGCCTGAATCAGTACCCACCCATGACCGGCGTACCCGTGCTGCGTGAAGCGATCAGCGCCAAGCTGCAAGCCTGGCACGGACCGCACGGTGGCCGCAGTTACGACGCCACGACCGAGATAACGGTAACGGCTGGTGCTACACAGGCCATCATCACCGCAATTCTTGCCGTCGTACGGCCGGGCGACGAAGTGATCGTGCTGGAGCCGTGTTACGACAGCTACGTGCCCAACATTGAACTGGCTGGCGGAACGGCAGTGCGCATACCGCTTACGCCCGGAACTTTCCGGCCCGACTTCGACAAGATCAGCGCTGCCATCGGCCCCAAAACACGCGCCATACTGGTCAACAGCCCGCACAACCCCAGCGCTACCGTCTGGAGCCAGGCCGACATGCTGCAGTTGCAGTAACTTCTGGCGCCCACCGAGGTGCTGCTGATCAGCGACGAAGTCTACGAACACATGGTCTATGACGGCCAGCAGCACCATAGTGCAGCGCGTTTCGCG
>JANOCN010000489.1:0-2532 GCA_031412185.1 Betaproteobacteria bacterium
GCTCGGAAAATGGCAGCGCGTCAGCGCCGTCGAATTTCGTACCGAATTTCCGCGCGCGACACACGACAAGGTGCTTAAACGCGCGCTGCGCGATCCGTATTGGCCTTGAGCAATTCGTGCGCTTTACGCAAATCAAAACAAATCAATCCAAGCCGACACAAGCTGACACAAGCCAACGCAGAGGAACCCCATGACCTACGCATACCCAGCCTACCAATCCCTCAAGCTGGACCGGCCGGCCGAGCAGGTGTTACGCATCACCATGTCGCGCGGAAAAATGAACGCCATGGATTTCGAGTTTCACCACTCGATGACCACCATCTGGCAGCATATCGAAGACGATCCGTCGGTCAGCGCGGTGATTCTCACCGGCGAGGGCCGCGCATTCTCTGCCGGTGGCGATTTCGAGCTTGAGCAGAAACTGGTCAACGAATTCGAGTGGCGTGCACGGATGTGGAAAGACGGGCGCAACCTGGTCAAGAACATGATCCATTTTTCCAAGCCACTGGTCTCGGCGATCAATGGCGCCGCTGCGGGGGGAGGGCTGGCGGCGGCAATCCTGTCCGACATCAGCATAGCGGCACGGTCGGCCAAGATCGTGGACGGCCATGTGCGCCTGGGCGTGGCAGCGGGCGACCATGCGGCGATCATCTGGCCCCTGTTGTGTGGCATGGCCAAGGCCAAATACTATTTGATGAGCGGTGAGCCCTTGTATGCCGAAGAAGCCGAGCGTATCGGCCTGATCTCCATGTGTGTGGATGACGACAAGCTGCAGGAGACTGCGCTGCGGGTGGCGGTCAATCTGACCAAGGCTTCGCCCTCGGCGCTGCGCTGGACCAAACTGTCGATGAACAACTGGCTGCAACAGGCCTGGCCCATTTTCGAGAACTCGCTGGCGTTGGAAATACTCGGTTTCTCCGGCCCTGATGTGGTCGAGGGCCTCAAGGCTTACGAGGAAAAGCGCCAGCCGGTATTCAACCCCGTGTCGCCAGTCTGATATGCACGCCGCAGCGCTGGCTAATCCGCTCGACTTCACCGGCAAGACGGTTCTGGTGGTCGGCGGCTCGAGTGGTATCGGCAACGGCATTGCGCAGGCCTTCCGGCAACATGGCGCGCAAGTGCAGGTGTGGGGAACCCGTGCCGCGCGCGACGATTACCGCACCGCCGATGGGTCGGACCTGGAGGGCCTGGTGTACCAGCACGTGGATGTGGCGGACTTCGCCGCTGTTGCTGCGGCAGCCCAACCCGAGCGGCTTGATGTGCTGGTGCTGTGCCAGGGCAGCGTGGCGTACGGTCGCGAAGAGTTCCGAACCGAAACCTTTCGCCGCATCATCGATATCAACCTGAATAGCCTGATGGCGTGCGCCGAAAAGTTCCGCGACGCGTTGGCGGCCAGCCGTGGCTCTCTGATCACCATATCGTCAGTGGGCGGCCTGCGCGCGACGCGCGGCAACCCCGCCTACGCCGCGTCCAAAGCTGGCGCGATTCACCTGACCCACACACTCGCGCAAGCCTGGGCGCACAAAGGCATACGCGTGAATGGTGTGGCACCGGGCCTGGTGGATACCAAACTCACCAAAGTCACCATCAATAGCCCGGAGCGCTTGCGCGAACGCCTGGCCGGCATCCCCGCCGGTCGCCTGGGCACACCGCGGGACATGGCTGGTGCGTGCCTGTTCCTGGCCTCGCCGCTGGCGGCCTACGTGATCGGGCAGACGATAGCGGTAGACGGCGGGCGCATGTTGTGAGCGGCGCTGCGGACGCAACCGCAGAGCGCCTCAGGCGCTGGGAAGACTGGTTGGCGCTGCTGCAGGAAACCGCGCTCAAACCAGAAGTGGAAATTCTCGACGCGCACCACCACTTGTGGGATCGCGGTGGGCACACCTACTTGCCTGCGCAGTTGCTCGCGGACGCCGCTGGCGGGCACCGGCTTGTCGGCAGCGTCTATGTTGAGTGCCGGTCGGGCTACCGAAGCAGTGGCCCGGAACATCTGCGGCCTGTGGGCGAAACCGAGGTTGTAGTGTCTATGCTGGCAGAGTCCCCACAGGCCGATGCGGCTGGACTGTGCGCCGGCATCGTCGGCTTTGCCGACCTTTCGCTAGGAGCGGCGGTCGACGATGTACTGGATGCGCACCTGTTGGCCGGGCAGGGCAGATTCCGAGGTGTGCGTTATGCAACGGCATGGGATGCCGACCCGGCGATTCACCGGGCCTATCCCACACACCCGGGTATGCTGCGAGAAGCCTCCGTACAGGCCGGTGCACGACGACTCGCTGCGCGGGGCTTGTCGCTCGACCTCTGGCTTTATTTTCACCAGGTGGGTGAAGTGGCCGCGCTGGCGCAAGCCTGCCCCGAGTTGTCTATCGTGCTCGACCATTGCGGTGGCATCGTCGGCATAGGCCCGTATGTCGGTCGCCGGGCCGAGGTGTTTGCGCAATGGAGGCAGGCGATCCGCACTTTGCAGCCCCTGCACAACGTATCGGTCAAGTTTGGCGGGCTGGCAATGGCGCTGGCGGGATTTGACTGGCGCTC
>JANOCN010000490.1:0-6691 GCA_031412185.1 Betaproteobacteria bacterium
CACTACCAGGTCCTGCACCGCCAGCATCGGGGTGGTGGTCTGGCTGGTCACTGGTATACCTTCGCGCTTTGCACTGCGGTGCTATGCGCCTTCGGAACGGCCGGGCGGCTCATGTGCCCTCCAGTGCCGGTACGCAGTCGAGCAAGCGGCGGGTATAGGGGTGGGTCGACGACGCAAGCTGCGACGCCGCACATTGGTCGACTATTTTCCCCTGTTGCATGACGATCACACGGTCACAAAAACCTTCGACCATACGCAGGTCGTGGCTCACCAGCAGCAGGGCCATGCCACGCTCTTTCACCAGGGATTGCAACAGCGCCAAAATTTCAACTTGCACCGTGACGTCGAGCGCGGAGGTTGGTTCGTCGGCAATCAGCAGTGCCGGGTCCATCGCCAGCATCATCGCGATCATGGCGCGCTGGCCCATGCCACCGGAGAGTTGGTGTGCATAGGACTGCCAGACACGCTGCGGGTCGCGCAGCGCCACGGCATCTAGCAGCCGCAACCCTTCAGCGCGCGCTGCCGCTCCGCGCAGACCACGCTGCAGCGCCAGGCCCTCTTCGATCTGCGAGCCGATGGTCAGCACCGGGTTGAGCGAATAACGCGGGTCCTGCATGATCAGCCCCATGCGCCGTCCCCGCACGGCGCGAAACGCCTGCCGCTTCGCATTGGCGTAGTCGTCACCAAACAGAATCATCGATTTTGCTGATACTTGCGCGGGTGGCGCGACCAGCCCGAGCAAGGAGCGGCAGGTGACCGATTTCCCCGAACCGCTTTCACCCACGATGCCCAGCTTCTCCAGGCCGACTTCAAAACTGATTCCGTCGACCGCCGTCGTCACACCGCCGCGCCCCGGAAACGCGATGCGCAGATCGCGCACGGCCACCAACGGTGTCGCAAAAGTCATGATTGGCTGCGCGGGTCCAGCGCATCGCGCAGGCCGTCTCCCAGAAGGTTGAAGCCCAGGCTGGTCAAGAAAATAGCCGCCCCTGGCAACGTGGCGACCCACCACGCGTCGAGCAGAAAATCGCGCCCGCTGGATAACATCGCGCCCCACTCGGGCGTGGGCGGTTGTGCGCCCAAGCCGAGAAACCCGAGCCCGGCGGCGATCAGGATCACACCCGCCATATCCAGCGTCACCCGCACCAGCAGAGAAGGCAGGCACAGCGGCACGATATGGCGCCAGATGATGCGCCATTGGCCAGAGCCAGAGAGCCAGGCGGCAGACACAAAGTCACTGCGCCGGATGACCAGTGTCTCGGCGCGCGCCAGACGTGCATACGGTGGCCAGGCGGTGATGGCTATTGCGATCACGGCATTCTCCAGGCTGGGCCGCATGGCAGCGACGAAGGCGAGCGCCAGCACCAGCCGCGGGAACGCGAGTGCGATGTCGGTGAAACGCATCAGGGCGCGGTCGACCCAGCCGCCCAGATATCCTGCCGCACAGCCAATTGCCAGGCCGATGGGTGCCGCGATCACTGCTACCAGCAGCACGATGGACAAGGTAATCCGTGCGCCATGCACTACACGGCTGTAAATGTCGCGCCCGAGCTCGTCGGTGCCGAACCAATGCGCGCGCGACGGCGGCTGCAACATTGTCAGCAGCGACTGGGCGGTCGGGTCGTGCGTCGCCAGCCAGGGTGCAAAGGCGGCGACGAACAGAAGCAACAGCACGATCAACAGACCGGCCATAGCGGCCGGGCTGACGGCAAAGTCCAACGCTGCAAACGTGATGCGGCCAAGCCGCGCTTGCCACTGCGACGCGGGTGCGGGTGACAGCAACCAGCGTGAAAGGCGCAAATATAGGGTCATTGGGCGCGCGGGTCGAGGTGGCGGTACGCCAGGTCCGACAGCTGGTTGAGCACCACGAACATCGCGCCGATGACAAAAGTGCCGCCGATAACGGCGTTCATGTCGGCGTTGAACATGGCTTTGGTCATGTATTGCCCGAGGCCCGGCCAGGCGAATACCGTTTCGGTCAGCACGGCACCTTCGAGCAGCAGGCCATAGGTCAGCGCCAGCGTTGTGACGAGTTGCACGCCGCAGTTGGGCAGGGCGTGGCGAAACACTATGCGCAGTGTGGAAGCTCCCTTGACGGCGGCGGTGATGGTGTACTCCTGGCTGAGTTGTTCCAGCATGAAGCTGCGTGTCATACGCGCCAGAAATGCACCGGCACCGTAGCCCAGGCTCACGGCTGGCAGAACAATATGGCCCCAGGCATCGCGAAAGGCTTCCCAGTCACCATGCAACAGACTGTCAATCAACAGGAAACCGGTGACCGTTGGTACCACGCCTTCAAAGGCAATACCTTGCCTGCCCGGCCCTTCGGCCCAGCCCAGCATGACGTAAAACACCAGCATCAGCATCAGGCCCTTCCAGAAAACGGGCATGGAGTAACCCACCAGCGTGACGCAGCGCAGCACCGCGTCGATCCAGGTGCCGCGCATGACCGCAGCAACAATGCCGGCCGGCAGGCCGATGCCGGCACCAATAAGGATGCCCAAGGTGGCCAGCTCCACGGTGGCGGGAAAAACGCGTGCGATATCGGCCGCCACCGGATTGCCGGTGAGGAAAGAGCGGCCAAAATCAAACTGCAGTAGCCGACCGATAAATTGTCCGAACTGCACGATGAATGGCCGGTCCAGCCCGAGCTCTGCCTTTACCCGGGCGTATTGCTCTACCGACAGGTCGGCACCGGCGGCCGCGACCACCGGGTCGATAGGCATCACGCGGCCAATCAGAAAGGTGACCGCCAGCAAGCCAAAGAACGTGATGCCAAGCTCTACCGCGAGCGACAAGCCGCTGGCGCGCCTGGCGCTCTGGTAGAAGGAGCGGCCTTATTGCTGGTGAATTCAAATCTAGTATCGGAACCCTTGGAGCCATAGCGGTAGTTCTCTACATCAGCACGCATGCCGATCGCCTGGGTGGACTGGAAGGTCTGGGCAAAAGGCGCTGTTTCCCAGTACTGGCGTTGAATATCGGCGTACAGGGCGATGCGTTTTTTCGGGTCCGACTCCTTGGTCGCTGCGATCACCTTCACCGAGAGGTCGGTGGGTGTCCAGCCCAGCCGCCAGGTCAATTCCGCCGGGTAGTTTTCGCCCGGTTTCGCGCCCGGCAGGCCGCCCGGGCTATAGGCAAACTTGTTGGCGGTTGCATGCGGGTCGCCGTAGGGTGTGTAGAAGGACAGCA
This sequence comes from Betaproteobacteria bacterium, assembly GCA_031412185.1. Lineage (GTDB taxonomy): Bacteria > Pseudomonadota > Gammaproteobacteria > Burkholderiales > Burkholderiaceae_C > CAISIP01. Next base: position 3,190 of record JANOCN010000490.1, read on the forward strand.
GCAGGGATTCCACCTTGCGGTCGCGGTACATCGGTATCAACTGGCTGGGCGGCATCGTCACCACTTCCACCGTCACACCAGCGAGCGCCGCCGAGGCCTGAAAAGCGGTCGCCATGTCGATCTCCGGGCGGCGGTTGGCCACGTTCATCTTGAAGCTGAAGCCTTGTGCCAGCCCTGCCTCTGTGAGCAGCGCCTTGGCGCGTGCCACGTCGTATTTGAACGGACGCTCCTTCAGCGCGCCCATGATGGCGGCGGGAATGAAGCTCTGGTGCACGCTGCCCTGGTGTTTCATCAAGGTCTTTTCCCAGATGTCGTAGTCAATCAGGTGTTTCATGGCCTTGCGCACGCGCACATCGTCAAACGGTTTGACGAGCATATTGAAGCCTGCATACATGACGCGGCGCGATGCAAAAAATTGCACCTTGGCCCCAGCCTTGCCCTGCAGTGCCTCGATGTCCTGCCCGGTCAGATTGAACGCCATATCGGCGTCGCCACGTTCGATCAGCAGCCGCTGCGAACCCGACTCGGGTATGTGGCGGAAGATCACCCGGCGCAACGGTGCGCGGAAACGCCAATAGTTGTCGTTGCGCTCCAGCACCAGCGTGTCGGAGGCGCGGAAGTTGCTGATACGGTACGGCCCGGACCCTGCCGACGGCTCTTGCCCGGTGCGGCGCGACAACCATTTCGAGCCAAAGTCGCCACCCTGCGCATTGGCTTCGAGAAGTTTCTTGTCGACGATGCCGAAGTAGGTCGAGGTGAGCAGGCTCAGGATGTACGAGGTCGCATACGACTCCGGCAGGCTGAGTACGAAAATATCACCATCAAAAGCGCGTGCAAAGTTGTCGACGTTGTCTTTGGTGATGCCGATCTGGCGCAGGTTGGTGGCAGGCTCCCGGTCCAGCGTGATGATGCGTTTGAAGGTGTAGGCCACGTCTTCGGCGGTGAGCGGGTTGCCGGAATGGAACTTCACGCCTTTGCGGATGCGGAAGGTGAACTGTTTGCCGTCGGGCGTCACGACCCAGCTCTCGGCGATGATGCCGGCCAGCGGGCTGTCGGGCTTGCGCGGGTCGTAGCCGACCAGCCGCTCGTAGATATCGGAATTGACTTCCTGGGTATCGAGGATTTGCGATACCGCAGGGTCCCAATCTGCAATGCTGCTGATCTCGCGCGCGATCACCAGGGTATCGCGCGGTGTGGCAGCATGTGCCACGCTTGACAAGGCGGCCACCAGGCACAAAGTACTGGCCGAAGCGCGCAGGGGGCGAAATAGCCGTGGAGTGTTCATCGTTTTCTCCTCAAAGGGTGTCGGGCATCGCGTCCAGAGGCCATACCGGCCGTGGCACGTGGGTGAAGTGGAACAGATTCAGATTGGCGCTGGTCAGACCGCCGGTATCGACATCCAGTGTCCGGCTACCAATCGGGTCAAACGCTGCGTGGTGGCCCTGCATACACTTGACCACCACTACCGCGCAGGCCGCTGGCTCTATCCCGAAAATGCGGAACTGTTCCAGGTCGTAGATGCCCAGGTTGCGGCTCGATACGATGACGCAGAATCCCGCCACTTCCAGGCAGGCGCTGGGGCCGAAGCTGCGCCGTGAGCCGGTGCCGTAGGGGCCTTTGAAAACTACATCGCCGGTGCTGGAAACCGATCGGACGCGGGCGCGTGCAATGATCGGGTTGCCCATACTGGCCGGGTCGCTGCGGGCCCCCAGCACGATGTCGATCAGTGCACCGGCCCCAGCGTCCACCGCCTGCTTTGCGGTAACCGGGTCGTAAATCGCCGCGCAGGCACCATTGGTTACCCCCGCCTTCAACAGCGCATCCAGCAGCCGCGTGCTGTCGCCATAACTGCCACCACCGGGCGCATCACCGTAGTCGCCCAAGATTAGCGGCGCGGTGCCAGGAGCCTGGGCCAGCGCTGCCGCAACCGCCTGTTCGATGGTGACCAGCGGGTCGCTCCAAACGGCGCGCGTCTGCCAGCAAAAATCCATCAGCGACTCAGCCATTTCCTTGCCGCTGGCCTGCGCACCGTGGGTGGTAACCACCACTGTCGGCCCCAGTTCTGCAATGTCGCAGCGCGAAAACCCAGCCTGGATACTCACGCAGGCACCATCGGCTTGGGTCTGCTCCCATGCGTTGGCGCGTTCCAGCGCGCGCAGCATCGGCCCTCCGGGAACATAGGTGCGCGCGCCATCGAAGCCCTGCAGCGTCGGGCGGCGGGCCATCACCATCACCGGGTCGAGCCGACCCTCCATGGTGTCGTTGAGCAGGCGTGCCGCGCGCTGGCCGGTCTCGTAATGGTCGGTATGCGGGCTGGTACGAAAGGCGGTGATGATATCGGCATGATCCACCATGCGTTGCGTCACGTTGGCGTGCGGGTCCAGCGTGACGGCAATCGGCACCATCGGGCCCACCACCTGGCGCACGCGTGCCAGCAGTTCGCCTTCGGCGTCCCCGTGGCTTTCGGTAAACATCGCGCCATGCAAGGCCAGCAGCACACCATCGATGATCTGGCGTTGCCGCTGCAGTCCCGCCACCAGCAGGCCGCACACGTGTTCGAACGCTTCATCCGCTACCACCCCGCTCGGGTTGGCAAAAGCCGACACCGGCACCTCAAGCGACCAACCGTATTGCGCGGCGCTGTCGATGAAAGCGCCCATTTCCAACCGGGTGCCGCGGTAATACGGAACCACCGCCGCGCCGGTTTGTAATTCGTGCGCGCGAAAGTGCTCCAGCGTGGTCAATATCCGGTTGAAACCATTGGTCTCGTGTTTGATCTTGGCCGCGACGACGTGTTTGCCCATGGTAATCCTTGCGCTTTAATCAATAGACCACGGATGTCCGGCTACCCTGCATACCGGCTGCGGCCTCTTCACGCACCTGAGCAGAACATTGCGCCAGGTCAGCCAGGTAGGCCGGGCGCGCATTCTCGTGCAGCAAAGACAGCATCAGGTGCAAACCGGCTGGCCGGCTGGTGGTACCTGGCACCCAGCCACGCTCTCCCATCAGTGCAGCCACGCGCAACATGTCGATCGACGGGTCGCCAAACGCCATCACGGCAAGGTCTGGCTCGGCCACCATGCGGTAGCCGGGAATGGCCTTGATGCCGGCCACGTAGGCGTCGCGCATTTGCATCACGCGCAGCGCAACGGCGCGGTAACCTTCGGCACCCAGAAAATGGATGGTCGCCCAGGCACCGGCCACGCCGCCCGCCGGGCGGGTGCCCACCAGCGTACCCGTAACGAAACGACCCGAGGGCCAGACATCCATGTCGAAACCGGCCAGTTTTGCGCGCTCGGGCGTCGAGAAAAATACAGTCGAGGCCGGCTTGGGGCAGAACCCGTATTTGTGCAAGTCGGCCGACAGGGATGCCACACCGGGTACCCCCAGGTCGAAAGCAGCAACCGGATAGCCCAGGTCGCGCGCAAACGGCGCCAGGTAACCACCGACGCAGGCGTCCACATGCAGCCAGAGTGCGCGCGTTTTGGCGACTTCGCCCAAC
>JANOCN010000491.1:0-4754 GCA_031412185.1 Betaproteobacteria bacterium
ATGGTGCCGCAATAGGTTTCCCGCAAGGCGTTGAGCAGGTCGCGCAGGCTCATGCGGTCTTTGCCGAAGAAGGTATTGCTGGTGTCGAAGACTGTTTCCTGGTCGGCGTCACTGAGGCCGTAAAAGGCGCTTTCCAGTTCGGGAATTTTGTCGCGCTCGCTGCGTTTGAGCGGATCCAGGTCGGCCCATCGCGCCCCCACATTGCGGTAGGCGGCGATCAACTGCTGCACTGCCGTGCGTTTGCGCCCCATTTCCGCATCGGCGCTGGCGATCACCACCTTGGTACCGCCCAACTTGGCCCGCTCGGCGAAAGCGTTGACCACCGTCAGGTGCGGCACGTCTTTCGAAAAGCTGCCGTCTGAGGCTGGTACGTGCTGCAAGGCATCGAAGTAATCACGCCAGGAATCGGGAACACTGCCCGGGTTGGCAAGATAGTTTTCGTACATCTCTTCGACATACGGGGCGTTGCCGCCATACAGATAGGTATTGGCCTGGTAAGCGTGGTAAATCGACGTTGGATTGGGGCCGGGTGACGGCGGGATATAGCTCATGGTGCGCTGAACTCCGTCTCCCTTGAGGAAACTTTGCTGTTGATTAACCTTCCGCGGCACGGCTGAACCGGTTGGCGGATGCGACAGTGGCATGGGAAGGGCCAGGGAACCCTGGCGATTGTGCCACTTAAGTCAGCGGCAGCAACGAAAAAGGCCGGACGCATCCGGCCTTTTCAGAGGGGCTGACCGCAGCGTTCAACCGCGAAGGTAGTTCACCTTGCGCCGCGTTACACCCAGCATGCCCAATAGTGCCAACCCAAGCAGAGAGAGGACGCCCGGTTCGGGCACTTGGTTCGGACACGGGGGCTGACCCGGCAGGCCGCATTGAAGTAACGTACCCGTACCGCCGCCGATGATGTAGCTGCGGGCGGGGGTAGCGCCGTCGAAAGCAAGTGTGGTAAGACCACCGAAATTACCGGAAAAAGAGTTATGGCAGGGGCCGGCACTGCCGTTCACATCGGAATCGGACAACCCCGGGAAAGCGCCGTTTCCAGCCGACGTCAGTGTTGCTCCATTGGAATTACAACCAGGGACAGCGTTTAACCCTGGCAGCAACGCTGTCAACCAACCATATGCGATGGTAAGATTAGCGGCGCCCTCGGCGCCGTGTGACATCAAGCCGCCTCCGGATAAGACGAAGTTGTTGATCGCAATCGCATTGGCGGTCAGTGCTAAGCCTTCAGACGCGTCCAAGTCGTTGGCTGCGTCATTACCGGCGAGCCAGATCACCCGGGGATTGATAACTCCCGTGCCGAGGTCGGCGAAAAACTGGTTGATCGCGGCAGCGCCGTCAAAAAAGCTGACAGTTTTAGACAGTTCGCTGGCTGCCGAGCGAATGCCCCCACCAGCGTTGCCCGAGGTGGCGGTTGAAAATGCGGAACCTAAAGCTGCAATGTCGCTGGTAAAGCCCGAACCCACCGGGCGTGTCTGATTAGTCAACAAGTTGCTGACGGCTTTTTCGATGTACAGCCACCCCGCAACATTATTCGTGCCGTTGAACGACCCGTGCGCCGTCAGATCGTCGCCACCAAGAATGACCGGCCCAGCGTGCACTGCGGTACTACCCAGCAACAGGGCCAGGGTCGACAAGACAGCTTTGAAATTTCGCTTCATACTATTTCTCCTATAGGTTATCGGAAGTGCGACAAAGTCCAGTAGCATAATGTGTGCCATCTTGGAGAAAAGATAACCTATTCAACGACTTACGCACATTTCGCGAGCGTCGCGCCGTCCGCAGTCGGAGTTAATGTCAAGAAAGTCGACAACCACCGCCTGAACTAACTTCGGTGTTCCGACGCTTCAACGCGTCATGATCTGTACGGTCGCTCGGCCTCTCGTCGTCGCGTGTATCAACGGCGTTGGTTCAGCCGCATCTTCAACCCCACCGGTGCCATCGTGAACGACAGGTGTTCCAGCGGTTCGGTTCCGTCAGCCGTGCCCACTGACTCGATGTCAAAGCTGTTGAACAACATCGCGATAGCCATCTTCATCTCCAGCAGAGCCAGGTAGCGGCCTGGACACACGCGCGGCCCGGCACCGAAAGGCATGGACACCCTCTTGGCGGAGCTTGGCGCAGCGCCCGTGCCAGACTCTTCCAGCCAGCGTTGTGGTTCGAAATCACCGGCTTTGGTGAAATGCGCCTCGTGTACGCTATCGTGGCGCATCACTAGCCACACCATGCCGCCGGCCGGGACGCGAACGTTGGCGACCGTTGTTTCACGCAGCGCCTGCACAAGATTCAGCGGGCCAACCGGTTTCAGCCGCATGGTTTCGTGGGCGCAGGCCTCCACATAATCAAGACTCGCCAGCTGGTCCTGCGTGAACACATGGCCAGGGCCGCTGCCCGCCGCCACGCCGCGCACTTCATCCTGCACTTTTTGTTGCGCCAGAGGATTGTTTTGAAGCAGGTGCAGCATCCAGGCCAGTGTGTTGGCGGTGGTGTCCTCACCGGCCAACAGCATCGTGAGCACATTGCCAGCCACGTCGTGGTCATCCACACCGCTGTCGGCAGCGTCGGCGGCGACGATCATGGCCTCAAGCAGATTGGCGGGGTTATGTCGCAGTTGCGGGTTGGACTTCAGCCTCTGGCGCGCTTTGCCAATAAAAGTCTGCACGGCAAGATTGACGGCATTAACCCCTCTCTCGAGCCGTCGGTCCGCTGGTAACCGAAGGTAGCGCCAGTACGGCAGCGGAGACAACATACGCCTGGAAACTGCCGGGAATATCTGGTCCAGATGCTGCTGGATGACTTCCTCGTCCGACTCCAGCGTATTGATCTCGCTGCCAAAGGCAAGACCTGCAATGGCATCCACCGTAAAACGCATCAGATCACTTTGCAAGTCGATCACGCTTGCGCTGTGCGCCGCCGCCATCCACCGCTTGCGCAGACGCTGCGTAACTCGCGAAAGCGACGGGAAATACGCCCGCACGTGGCTGGGGTCAAAACCGGCCATCACCATGCGGCGCTGCCGACGCCACGCGTCGCCGTTGGCACCGAACACTCCAGGTGCCAGGCCCATCTCTCGCCACACTACTTCGAGCCGTGGCGGTCTGCGAAAGCCGTCCGGTCGGTCGCGCAGCACTGCGCCGATTGCTTCATGGTCGGAGACCACGACAAATCGTGTCGTCCCGAGTTTCATCTGGAACACCGGCCCATACTGGCGACACCACTGCTCCACCGTCTGGTGCACGCGGGCGCGATCCAGTTGAAACAGGTTGCCCACCGAAGGCCAGCCAGGCGGCCCTGGCAAGTCTGAAACGCTGCGCACTGGCGCGGTGGCGACAAGAGGCGGCGTGGACAAGACCTCGGTGGTCAAAGCCCGGCTCCCGGCTCAATGTCCGCCGGTCCGGCTGTGACAACAGTCGCAATCGAATGAGGGAACACCGTCGGAATTAACCACATGACCCAAGGGTACCAAACCTGGAGCGCGGCTGCACATCGCGCCGCAAACCGATCAGCACTGAAAAAATAATCTCACTCCTTTCAAACGAATCAACAGCTTACACGACATTCTTAACTTGACGTATGAGGTCGATGCAGTTATGGTCCGGCGATGCGTTTTATTCGTACGGTTTTGGTGGCACCGCTGCTTACCCTGGTCGCCTGTATGGCGTGGGCCGTCCCCTCAAGCAACACAGCCGATGACATGGACAAGTTGCTGGCCGACAAGGGGCTCTTGATGCAAATCGGGGACCAGGTTAACCAGGTGCGCCATGCTGTAGGCGAAAAGGCATCTGAACTGGTGTTCAATGCGATGGGTTTCCTGGGTGTGCCCTACCGGCGTGGCGGTACTTCCGGGGAAACCGGTTTTGATTGCAGCGGGTTCGTCCGGGCGATTTATCAGCAAACCGTGGGCCTGATCCTCCCGCGCAGCGCAGACCAGCAGGCTGCGGCGACCCAGACCATTGACAAAAGCGATTTGAAGCCTGGCGACTTGGTATTTTTCAACACCCTGCGACGTGCATTCAGCCATGTGGGAATCTACATTGGCGACAACAAGTTCATCCATTCACCCAAGCCAGGGTCCGAAGTGCGCGTCGAGGATATGCGGGTCGGCTACTGGCAAACGCGTTTCGATGGTGCGCGTCGCGTAGAGGCGGCACCTGCCAAGCCCTGAGCACTTCCGCTGAAGACTGGACCGTTTGCGCCCAGCACTTTGCTTTGGGCTCAAGTCTGCCGATTGCGGCTTTTCGCAGTTACGTAGCGCGCCGCACGCACCACGCTCAAGACAGCCCTCACCACGATATCGGGCCGGTCCTTGTGCACATTGTGGCCGGCGTCATCGCAGACCTTGATGCGACCGAAACGTGACATTTTGGCAAGACTCTGCTGGCTCGCCTCCCAGACTTTGCGCAGACCCTTGGGCCAGCGGCTGGTTGCGCTGCTCTGGGTCAACACTATCAGCGGTACGTCCGGGAACGGTCCCGCCCGACGCGTCTGTTTGAGCGTCAGCGGGGCTGCCTCCAGCTCTGCGCGAGCCGTGGCTGACATCATCGACAACAGCGCCTCAGGTGGATCGTAGAGCAGCCTGGGGACGCCCAGTTGCCTGCAGCGCTGGCTGAATTCTGCATGCCGCGCGTCCACCAGCACTACCCCGACAATCTCTTCCGGGAAAGTTTTGGCAAAAAGCTTCATATAGGTGCCACCCAGCGAATGCCCGACCAGCACGTAGGGGGGCGCGATGCCTTGGGTTTGCAGCATTG
>JANOCN010000492.1:0-3199 GCA_031412185.1 Betaproteobacteria bacterium
CAGCGAGACACAGACGTTCTTTGGCTCGCAAAATACTTCGTAGCTCCAGTTGCCGCCTTCGCGGCCGGTGCCGCTGGCCTTGGTGCCGCCAAAGGGTTGGCGCAGGTCACGCACGTTCTGGCTGTTCACAAAACACATGCCAGCCTCCACGGCTGCGGCCATGCGGTGGGCGCGGCCCAGATTCTCGGTCCACACATAACTGGACAGGCCGTAGGGGGTGTCGTTGGCTTTGGCGACAGCGTCGGCCTCGTCCGCGAACGGAATCAGGCAGGCTACCGGGCCGAAGATTTCCTCTTGTGCGATGCGCATGCGGTTGTCCACATCGGCAAAGACCGTGGGCAACACGTAATTGCCACGCTTCACGCGCTCCGGCAGCGCTGGCGTGCTCAGGCCACCGCACAACAGCGTTGCGCCCTCTTTGGGGCCGAGTTCAATATAGCTGCGCACCTTGGCCAGGTGCGCCTGGCTGATCATCGGCCCGACGATGGTGGCTTCATCCAGTGGGTCGCCCACCGTGATGTGTTTGGCGCGCGCAGCGAACTTTTGCACAAAGTCGGCGTACACCGCCTGCTGCACCAGGATGCGCGACCCGGCCGTACAGCGCTCGCCGTTATTGCTGAAAATCATGAACAGCGCCGCGTGCAGCGCACGCGCCATGTCGGCGTCGTCAAAAATCACAAATGGCGACTTGCCACCCAGCTCCATGCTGAACTTCTTCAGCCCGGCCTTCTGCACAATGCGGTTGCCGGTGGCGGTGGAGCCGGTGAACGAGATGGCGCGCACATCCGGGTGCCGGCACAGCGGTTCTCCCGCGTCTTTGCCGGTGCCATGTACCAGGTTGAGCACACCGGCCGGAATACCCGCCTCCAGCGACAGTTCGCCCAACCGCGCGGCGCTCAAGGGCGATAACTCGCTCATCTTGAGCACGGCCGTATTGCCAAAGGCCAGGCACGGGGCAACCTTCCAGGTGGCGGTCATGAAAGGTACGTTCCACGGCGAGATCAATGCGCACACGCCCACCGGGTGGAACAGCGTGTAGTTCAGGTGCGTGTCGGTCGGGTAGGTGTGGCCATCGACCCGCGTACACATCTCGGCGAAATAGCTGAAGTTGTCAGCCGCGCGTGGCACCAGTTGTTTGCGGGTCTGGGCAATCACCTGGCCACAGTCGTTGGTCTCGGTCTCGGAAATTTCGGGCACGTTCGCCGCGATCAACTCGCCGAGTTTGCGCATCAGTTTGGCGCGTTGCGCTGCCGGGGTAGCAGCCCATGCAGGAAAGGCGGCTTTGGCGGCGGCGACAGCAGCGTTGACCTCGGCTTCGCCCCCGGCAGCGACTTCGGCCAGCACTTCCTGCGTGGCGGGGTTGACGGTCTCGAAGTAGCGGCTGCCGGGAACGGGCTTGCCGTTGATGAGGTGATTAACGCGCATCGGCGACCCCTGGTTCAATCGTATTGTGCAAGCTGCCGACGCCTTCGATTTCTGTCACCACCACATCAGTGGGCTGGCAATCCACCACGCCGTCGGGTGTGCCGGTGAGTATCAGGTCACCGGGCTGCAGGGTCATGAAGCTGGAGAAATATTCAATCAGAAACGGCACGTCAAAAATCATGTCCTTAGTGTTGCCGGATTGCGTGAGCTTGCCGTTGACGGTGGTTTGCAGCGCCAGATGCATCGGGTCGCCCACGTCGGCGGCATCCACCAACCATGGCCCGATAGGGGTGCAGCTGTCGCGGTTCTTGACGCGCAAATTGGGCCGGTACCAGTTTTCCAGGTAGTCGCGGATCGCGTAGTCGTTGGCCACTGTGTAGGCGGCCACAAAATCGTAGGCGTCGTCGCGCCGCACCCTGCGTGCTGTCTTGCCGATCACCAGCGTGAGCTCGCATTCGTAATGCATGAATTCCACGCCCACCGGGCGCGTGGTGAAACCCCGGTGGCCGATCAGCGAGGCTTCGCCCTTGATGAATACCAGCGGCTCCTCGGGTGCCTTGAAAGCCAGCTCGCGCGCGTGGTCGGCATAGTTCAGCCCCAACGCCAGGATGGTCCGGGCTCGGCGCACTGGCGCAAGAGGCGGCAACCAGACCACGGCGTCCGGTGCAACTACCCGCCCATCGGCCAGCAGCAACTGGCCGTCGCGTTCGGTGGCGTGGTGCAATGCACCCGCGTAGGCAACCCGTGCGTGTTTCATGCCTCTGCCACCAGGGTGTTGGACAAGATGCCGAATGCCGGATGGTCCGGCGCGCTGATTTCCACATGGTCTCCGGCGCGCGCCAGGGGTCGCCCGGCGTCGCAGCCCAGCATCAGCACATCGCCCTCACGCAGCGTCATGAACGCGCTTACGTGCGCCAGTAGTTGTGTTGCGCTGCGCACCAGCTGCGAGAAATCAAGCGTCTGGCACAGGTCGCCGTTAATGCGCACCTGCAGCTTGAACAAGGCCGGGTCACCCGCCTGCTGCGCGTCGACCGTGAGCGCGCCAATGCCCAGAAAACCGTCCAGGCACTTGAACTTGACCGGAGGGCGAAAGAAGCTGGTGTGCGGCACCGACAGGTCGTTCATCAGCACATACGATGCGGCAACCGCCGCGCCCGCGCTCGCTCGCGTGTGGGGCGCAGGTGGCCCGATCACCATCGCAATCGTGGCACCCACTTCGACCTGCGCCACATGTGGTGGCACCGGGATAGCTGCGCCGCTTGCGCTACAGGTGTTGGCGGTCTTCACATACAGCACCGGTGCGCGCGGTGCCGCCTTGTACGGCGGCAGCACCATCTGCGGCTCCAGTGCTGCCCACTCGCCAGAAAAGTTCAGCAAGGTGCCGTAGACCGTGCCCGCAGGCATGTAATTTATTTTCATTGCAACGGCTCCAGCGCGATTGCAGCATCGAGCAGTGTGTACCACTGCGCCAGCTTCTGTTTGCCCAGAGCACTTTCCATGAACGCGCAATGCGCTTCATTGAAGTTGGATAGTTTCGACACTGCCTTGCGGCCTCACTTTGCTGTCGTATTCTATTAGCGCGCATTTCGGTGTCTGCCTATTGATCCTTGCACAAATGATGACAAACAGAATCGCGCGCGCTGTTGAGGTCGAAAGGCTTGGATGTTGTGCCTTTTCCCCGTTGGATCAGGCCGACGCGGCACAGGGCTTCTTCCACACGCCAGCGCTCGTACGGGATCATGCCGACGTGGCACTCAGCTCCGTTCGTGTCACC
>JANOCN010000493.1:0-1663 GCA_031412185.1 Betaproteobacteria bacterium
GACAACGCGAGCGAAGGTGTCTACGCCATCTACGATCTGGGCGGTGGCACCTTCGACGTTTCCATCCTGCGTTTGAGCAAGGGCGTATTTGAAGTGATTGCCACCGGCGGCGACTCTGCGCTGGGTGGTGACGACTACGACCGCGCTCTGGCCGCCTGGGCTTTGCAACAGGCTGGCCTGCAGGTTGACACACCGTCGGACAAGGCCCTGATCCACATGGCAGCGCGGGCCTGCAAGGAAGCGCTGTCAGGCTCTGGTTCGGCAGTACTGTCTGCCGCCTTGAGTACCGGGCAGCTATTGCTGACGGTCAGTGCTGCCCAGTTCGACGCCGTAACCGCGAGCCTGACCGAACGCACCATCAGCGCCGCCCGCAAAGCCTTGCGCGACGCCAAGCTGGCGGTTGCCGATGTGCAGGGCGTGGTAATGGTGGGCGGCTCCACCCGCATGCCGCAGGTGCAACGCGCTGTCGCCGATTTTTTCCAGCGGGCACCGCTGAACAACCTGAACCCGGACGAGGTGGTGGCATTGGGTGCTGCGGTCCAGGCCAACCAGCTGGCGGGCAACAACATTGACGGTGACCTGCTGCTGCTGGACGTTATTCCGCTTTCACTCGGCATTGAAACCATGGGTGGCCTGGTGGAGCGAATCGTGCCGCGCAACCAGACTATTCCGACCGCCATGGCGCAGGACTTCACTACCTACCAGGATGGGCAGACAGCGCTGGCGCTGCATGTGGTGCAGGGTGAACGCGATCTGGTGGCAGACTGCCGCAGCCTGGCGCGTTTCGAGTTGCGCGGCATCCCGCCGATGGTGGCGGGCGCAGCGCGTATTCGCGTCACCTTTACCGTGGATGCGGACGGCCTGCTGAACGTGTCGGCGCGCGAGCAGCAAAGTGGTGTGGAGGCCAACATCGACGTCAAGCCGACCTATGGTCTCGATGACGGGCTAATTGCCCGGATGTTGCAAGACAGTTTTACCACGGCACAAGCCGACATGCGCGCCCGTGCCATTGCCGAGGCCCGGCTGGATGCAGACCGCTTGGTACTGGCCACCCGGAGCGCATTGGAGGCGGACGGCGCATTGCTCACCGGTGAAGAGCGCGATGCCATCGAGGTGCTGGTGGCTGGTGTGCGGGCGGTGTGCGCGCTTGACGACGCCGCAGTGGTGGAAGCTGCCACCAAGGCGCTCGCTGACGGTACCCAGGCATTTGCCGCCATGCGCATGAACCACGGTATACAGCGGGCACTGGCAGGCAAAAATATCGAGACCGTCTAACCGGCACACCCCATCCATGCCCACCATCCGAATCCTGCCACACGCTGAGTATTGCCCGTTGGGTGCAGAGGTTTCCGCTCCGGCCGGTACTTCCATTTGCGAAGCTTTACTCGACAACAAGATCAACATCGAACATGCCTGCGACATGAGCTGCGCCTGCACTACTTGCCATGTGATCGTGCGCGAAGGTTTTGCGTCGCTCAACGAGCTGGATGAAAACGAAGAAGACCTGCTCGACCGCGCCTGGGGCCTGGAGCCCAATTCACGCCTGAGTTGCCAGGCCCTTCTGGCGCAGCAGGACGTGGTGGTGGAGATACCGCGCTACTCCATCAACCACGCGAAAGAGAACCACTAACAAGGGGGAAAACTGAAAATGCGCCAGATATTC
>JANOCN010000494.1:0-7030 GCA_031412185.1 Betaproteobacteria bacterium
GTCTGTGATTACTCGGCCCAGATTTCTGCTGGGTGCCGAGTTCACCTGGGCGTATGCAAAGGCATTTGGGTCTCATCAACCGGCCAGACCGGTAGTCTCCCCAGCGCGCCGCTTGATGTTGCCGGTGACCCCGGTAGCTCCGCCACAATAGTCACTCCCTGCTGCGGTGCCGAGACCACGCGCATCGATCCGCCATGGCTCTCAATGCGAAACCGCATGCCGACGAGGCCATGGCTGCCAACTTTTTGGGTAGTCGGGTCGAACCCTTTGCCGTTGTCCGTTATCCTTAAACGGATGCCGGTTTCGACCCGAGATAACTGCACCGAGACTTCGGTCGCGGCTGCGTACTTGCCTATATTGGTGAGCGCCTCCTGAACCACGCGGAAAATTGCAAGCTCCACATCCTGCCCCAGGTGTACTTCGGTGATTTCTGCATGCACCGGAACTGCCAATTGCTGCGCGGCCTCCGAACAAAGGTTTACCAGCGCAACGTGCAAGCCTAGCGTCGTTAGAGCGGAGGGCCGCAGGTCCTCGATGATTCTGCGTTTGAGCGCAATGCCTTCGTTCAGGCGCAGGTTGACGGAATCCATCAGTTCCATCAGCTTTGGATCGCCCGCGAGTCTTGACCGCATTCGAGCGGTGGTCAGTTTGGCAGCCGTCAAAATGCCGCCCAGTTCGTCGTGCAACTCGCGCGCCAGGCGCGCCTTCTCGTCCTCGCGGGCGGTTTCCAGCCAAGTATGCAGCGTTCGGAGCCCGCGCGTCTTTTCTTCTACATCCTTCTCCAGCGTGTGCTGGTAGTCAATACGAGCGCGTTCGATGAGCTGCGCGCGCCATCGGTGAAGATACAGGCCCAATGCGAGCACGCAAGACAATAACAAGACGGCTGCGCGGTTGAACTTCAGCGCCTGGTAGATTCGATCACGCGCGCCCTGCTGCAAGCTGGCCGCTTCCGCCAGCTTGCGCTTGAACAGGACACGCAGTTCATCCATCAGTTGCTTGCCCGCATCAGAGCGAACCAGAGCCAGCGCCTGGCTTTGGTCACCCGCTTGGGCCATAGCGACAGTTCGGTTCAGTGCCTCGAACTGTCGGGAGACTGCAGTGCGAATTTTTGCGGCGTCTGCCGGACCGGTGGGCCCCAGGGTGCTGATAAATTCGAGCAGGGCACCATGGGCATTGAATTGGCGCTGCGCGCTGCGCAGGGGTTCCAGGTAGCTGGGGTTCGAAGTCAGCAAGTAGCCGCGCTGTGCCGTTTCTGCATCGGTCAGAAGCTGAAGAAGGTTGGCTGCACCAATGCGCGCGTCAGTCAGGTTGATGCCACCGGTGAGAGTGGCTTCGGCGCGCTGGTAGGTGACTTCGCCGACAACCGCCAGCAGCACTACCGAACCAATCAGCAAGGGCGCGGCAAACCGCATGCCCAAGATTCTCTCTACAGAACGTCTCACGCGGATCTTTCGGGGGAGCGGCGGTGACCTGCCGCGTAGCTGAAATATACAAGGAATCGACTTCGTCGCCTGAACTCTCAACCGCATGGCCGAACCGCGCCAAATACGGCTCATGGTACGCCTATTGGCGTTACCGACGGTTATTGCTTTTGTGTCCATGATTGGCTGCGCCGTGTTGCATGCAGGCGTCGCCAACACCCGACCAACCTGGCCTTGCGTTCGCTACCGCACAGACTGGATACGGTGCGCTGCTTATCGTCTGTGCGTCGTACGCAGGGCAGGTGAGCCGCCGGACCACGCCTTCAACCCGAATATGCTGGAGAAAAAATATGCACAAGATGGTTGTTATTCTGATGGCAATTGCCGTCCTCGGCCTGAGCGGCTGCGGCTACAACACCTTCCAAACCACCGACGAACAGGTGAAGGCGAGCTGGTCCGAGGTGGTGAACCAATACCAGCGCCGGGCCGACTTGATTCCAAATCTTGTTGCCACGGTCAAGGGTGAGGCGAAGTTCGAACAGGACACGCTGACCAAGGTGATAGAAGCACGCTCCCGGGCTACATCGATCCAGGCCACGCCGGAGTTGATAAACGACCCGGTGGCGTTCCAGAAGTTCCAGCAGGCGCAGGGCGAATTGACGGGTGCCTTGTCAAGGTTGATGGTGGTTGCGGAGAATTACCCGAACCTGCGCGCCAACCAGGCGTTTCGGGACCTGCAAGCGCAACTGGAAGGCACCGAGAATCGCATCACGGTGGCGCGCAACAATTACATCAAGTCGGTGCAAAGCTACAACGTCACGGTGCGATCTTTTCCATCCAATTTGACCGCCATGGTCATGGGCTACAAGGAAAAGCCGAACTTTACGGTCGAGAACGAGAAGGAAATATCAAGGCCACCAAGCGTCAGTTTTGACGCCGCGCCGACGCTGCCCAAGGCCGCTGCTTCGGGCGCCGCCAAGTGACACCACGCGGTGTCGGTGCGGCTGAGGTAACGCGCGCTTTGCTGCTTGTTTTTGCGCTGTTGGCAGGGTTTTGCGCGTTTGGGCAAGTTGCCGTTCCGCCGTTGACCGGTCATGTCATCGACCGGACCGGCACGCTCACCCCAGAGCAGATGGCAACCCTGGAGCAGACCCTGGCAGCGTTTGAAGCCCGCAAGGGCAGCCAGCTTGCGGTGCTGATGGTCGCCTCTACCGCGCCGGAGGCCATCGAGCAATATGCCCTGCGTGTAGCCGAACAGTGGAAGCTGGGACGCAAGAAGATCGACGACGGGGTGATCCTGGTGGTTGCCAAGGACGATCGCACACTGCGCATCGAAGTCGGGTACGGCCTGGAAGGTGCGTTGAACGACGCCACCAGCAAACGCATCATCAGCGAAACCATTCTGCCGCTGTTCAAGCAGCAGGACTTCTATAGCGGCATTACAGCGGGCCTCGGGCGAATCATCCGGGTGGTGGATGGTGAAGCACTGCCACAACCGGGCGCCCAGCGTACCGAGGCTCAGGGTGCAATCGGAGGGTTTGGCGGCTTGGAGCAGTACTTGCCGGTCCTGTTTGTTGTGGTGCTTGTCGGGGGTGGCGTGTTGCGCGCCGCTCTGGGCAAAGTGCCTGGTGCGTTCGTCACCGGCGGTGCGGTCGCGGTGCTGGCCTGGTTTATCGCTGGTGCCGTATGGATAGCGCTGGGCGCAGGCGTGATCGCCCTGACCTTCACTTTGCTGGGAGGCGGCATCGGCGGCTTGGGCGGGCGTGGAACAGGTGGCTACTACGGCGGTATGGGCCGGGGTGGCGGCCGTGGCGGTTTTGGCGGTGGGGGTTTCAGCGGCGGTGGCGGCGGCTTCGGTGGCGGCGGTGCATCGGGCAGGTGGTAAGCATGAACATCAGACGCATCGCAAAACACTTGCTGGCGACCCAGGGGCAGGTGAGAAGCGCCTTTCCGCCAGGCGCACTGGCGGAGATCGGGCAGGCCATCAAGGCAAGCGAGGCCGAGCATACGGGCGAAATCCGTTTTGTGGTCGAAAGCGGACTCGACGGCTTGCCGCTGTTGCGGGACCAGTCGGCTAGAGAACGGGCAATCAATCTGTTTGCGCAGCTGCGGGTGTGGGATACCCAGGACAACAGTGGCTTGCTGATCTATCTGTTGCTGGCTGATCGGGCGGTGGAGATTGTGGCCGACCGCGGTATCAGCGCGAAAGTGGACGCTCTCGAGTGGAGCAGGATTTGCCGCGAGATGGAAGTGGCATTCGCTGGGTCGCGGTATGCCCTGGGCGTCATCGGCGGTATCCAGGCCGCGACGAAGCACCTTGCGCGGCATTTCCCGGCGGATGGTCGCAGCGGGAACGAACTGCCGGACCAGCCAGTGCTGTTGTAAGCGGGCCAATAAGCGTGTGGTTCGGGCGGGTCAATCCATGGGCCCGCTGAGGTGACCTCCGGGGGGAGTAAGAATTCTGCAATAGTTCGTTACTGTGTGCGCCAGCGTACCGCCAACCGGATTGGGATGGCTTATTGTTTGCCATGCTGCATTCTTTTCTCCAGGTGAATCGCGAAGCACTGATCGACCGATGCAGGTCAATCGCCGCTTTGCGTCTGGCGCCGCCATCGACACAGGCGGTGTTGCAAGACGGCATACCAGTGTTTCTTGACCAGCTTATTCACACGCTGCAAGTAGAGCAGACCCTGGAGCCCACCGCCTCGCAAAAAGTCCCCGGCCTGCGGGACGTCAAGTCCGGCTCGTTCGAAATCGGTGCGTCCGCTTCGCGCCATGGGGGTACATTGTCTGACAGCGGCTTCACCGTTGAGCAGGTGGTACGCGACTATGGCGACCTGTGCCAGGCGATCACAGGACTGGCTTCGGAAGTCGATGCGCCGATCGAGATCGACGAATTCCAGATTCTCAACCGATGCCTGGATGACGGCATCGCCGACGCCGTAACGGAATTCTCTTACCAACGCGAATTGCTCCGGGATGAGGAACTGCATACATTGAACCAGCGGTTGGGCTTTGTGGCGCACGAGCTTCGCAATCTGGTCGCCACCGCGACGATGGCTTTCAGCCTGATCAAATCTGGCCGTGTGGCAGTGGATGGAGCGACCGGCGCGGTCATGGACCGCAGTTTGACTGGCCTGCGTACCCTGATTGACCGCTCCCTTGCCGACGCACGATTGGCTTGCGGGGTGCCATCAAAGTACGCATTGGTGTCTGTCGCCGAACTGATCGCCGAGGTGAAGGCCACCGCGTCGCTCAAGGCCTCATCCAGAGAATGCGAATTCTCGGTGTCCGATATCGACGGCCGACTGGCGGTCGATGCAGATCGGGATCGTCTGGCTGCCGCGATTGGGAACGTGCTGCAGAACGCGTTCAAGTTCACGCAACCGCACACCCGGGTCTTGTTGTCCGCGTACGCCCAAGGCGACAGGATTCGCATCGACGTCCAGGATCAATGTGGTGGCTTGCCGCCGAGCGCGCACGACGACATGTTTCAGCCATCTACACAGAGCAAAGCCGATAGTTCCGGTGTCCGGCTCGGGCTGTCGATGTCCCGGCGCAGCATCGAAGCCATAAATGGTACGCTCAGCGTCCGAGACCTTCCCGGCACCGGCTGCATTTTCACCATCGACCTACCCAGGCGCTCGCTGCCCTGATTTCGCAGGCTCGCATTTGGCGTAGGCAAGTTCGGAATTCATGCACCCGATCCAGGGCCTGTTGGCAACCGGGTTGGCGATGCTGGCAATAGCTGGCGTAGCCGTCGCTGTTTCGCCTGCGGTTGAACCAACCTACTTTGCCGCCGTGGATCGTTTTGTCAATGCGCAGATGGCAAAGCATCGTGTGCCCGGGCTGGCACTGGCGATAACGCGCCATGGTCAGGTGGTGCACGTGCGTGGATACGGTGCCGCCCGCGAAGGTGAGCCCGTTACCGCGCAGACGCAATTCCGCCTGGCCTCTCTGAGCAAGTCGTTCACTGCCGTGGCGGTGCTCCAGCTTGCCGAATCCGGGCGGGTTGACCTGGACGCGCTGGTATCACGCTATGTGACGGATTTCACCGTGGTAGCGCCACCTGGCAGCGGCACCATCACGGTGCGCCAGTTGCTGAATCACACCAGCGGTTTGGCCGATGCTGGTTTTGTGCATGGCCTTGCGGGCCAGCAGAACACACTTGCCGAGCGAGTCGCCAGCTTGAAGACTGCGCAATCCATTGACCGACCAGGTACCGCGTTTCACTATTTCGACCCCAACTACCAGGTGCTTGCGCGCCTGGTGGAACTGGTGAGCGGGCAGCCGTTCGATGTTTACCTGAAGACGAATATCTTTGCACCGCTCGGTATGGCCAATACGGTGAGTGCCATGACTTCAGATGGTGCTGCGCAACGCGCCAGTCATCTTGCCCAAGGGCACATGGTGCTTTACGGCGTGCCAATCGCAGTGCCCGAACTTTCGGGCTTTCTGGGTGGCAGCGGCGGCATTGTTTCAAGCGCTGCGGACATGGCGCATTACCTTGCCGCCCAAAGCCAGGGCAGAAAAGACGTCGAACCGCGCATGCTTTCACCCGCAGGCATCACGCTGATGCAGACGCCACCACCCGGCCTTGCGAGCAGCTACGGTATGGGTTGGGCCGCGTCCGAAGTGGACGGCATACGCACCGTAGAGCACAACGGCGTACTGTCGACGTTCTACGCCGACGCCGTTCTGCTCCCCGACAGCGGATACGCGTTCGTTCTGCTGTACAACGAATACGCGCTCGCAACATCGATGGTGGCGTTCCCGGCGATCAAACACGGCTTGGTGGCGTTACTCACTGGCAGGGTGCCGGCGCACGACAGACTGAGCATGCCCGTGATAGGCCTGTTGCTGGCTGCCGTTACGGCAATTGCCGTCGGATTGGCCATCCGCAGTCTGCTGCAGTTGCGGAACTGGAAGGCGCGGTCTGCCGCCGTGCCGCTCTGGAAAGTAGTGCTGCACCTGGTCTGGTTATGCGCCCCAGGCATCCTGTTGCTTGCCTTGCCCCCGCTTCTCGGCCTGACCACCGGGCGCTACTTTGACCATGGAATGTTGTCACGCGCCATGCCAGAAATCTATGTCCTGCTGGCTATCTGCGGCGCATTGGGTGCGATCAATGGCGCGGCGCGGCTTGTGCATTCGATGTGGAGACGGCAAGAGTTGCCGTAACACTTGCCAACCGTCGGGGTGGCAACGTGAGCAGGTAGGCGACCAGGTTGGCGCGCTGCGTTGCGTCGAGGATACCCGCAAATGGCATCAGGTTACCTGGCACCATGCCATGGGGATCGCTCAGGTAGGCACCCAGCGTCGCAGCATCCCAGACTGCGGTGTTGGCCTTCATCGCGCGGCTGTATTCGAATCCAGGAAACGAACCAGCCTTTCGGCCAGCAATTCCCTGCAGGCTTGGGCCGGTGCCGTTGCTGCCGTCGATTGAATGGCAGGCCGCGCATTGGACGAAAGCAGTCTGGCCCGCGCCAATATCCTGCGCGGACGCAGGATTCAAGGCAGCGAGTAGTGCGACCGCCACCGGCGCAACTTGATGCAACTTGGCCGCCACGGTCTCATTGAAATTCACGATATTCATTGCTCACCTCCCGTAG
>JANOCN010000495.1:0-13838 GCA_031412185.1 Betaproteobacteria bacterium
GCGACAGCCTGGGGATCTTTCTCGCTGACCATGGCCTGGGCTTGGGCAAGGGTGCCCAGAGTTGCACCGCAGGCGGCAACAGACATCAAGAAAACACGTCTTTGAACAGTCATGGGAATATCCTTAAGTAATAGGTATTGACAAGTATTGGCCGAATCGACGACCTGGCCCGGGTGGTTTTTGCCAAACATTAGCTTCAAACATCGTGATGATACACAATATCAAGTTCAATTTGTATTCATCTTAGACAATTCCCACTGAAATCGTCTGATAATCGGGTGCAAATCCGATTCATAACAGGGGTTTGACGTGCCTACTCTTGTCGATCCAACCGCAGCGCCGCAAGATCCAGCTACCCTGGCTAACCAGCCGCACTACCGAAGTGGTGCGGTGGCGCGCCTGGTACAAATGCCAGTTGCGACGCTGCGGGTATGGGAGCGGCGCTACGCAGTGACCCGGCCTTCGCTGTCGCAAAGCGGGCAACGCCTGTATTCGCAAGACGATGTGCGCCGCCTCGTGCTTCTCAAACAGTTGACCGACCAGGGGCACGCGATCGGCAGCATTGCAGCGCTGGATATGGCGCAGCTGCAGGCCGTGCAAGCCACCCATCACCAGGCGGGAGTTCGCCGCCAGGAGCTGCCAGCTCCAGACCAGGCGGTTACGACACCCCCGCCAGGGCTGCGCATAGCTGTGATAGGAGCCGAATTGGCGGCACGTTTGCGCCGGTCAACCCTGCTGCGCAAGCTCGGCCCGTTGGCTGCGGTGGTGGGGCCTTTTGCAGACATGCGCGAAGTGGCCGCAGCACTGCCTGCCCAACCGGTGGACGCCTTGTTGTGGCACGCGCCAAGTCTGCACGAAGGCTGGCGCGGCGAAATCGATGCTGCCGGGTCGGCATTGCGGGCCTTGCCGAAGGCGGTGCTGTATGGGTACGCGACAGAGGCGGTGTGTGAGGCCGTCGCCGCCACCGGTATCCAGTTGCTGCGCGAGCCGCAGGCCGACAGCGTGCTTGCGCAATGGTTGCAAAACCTGGTCGCAGGATCCACGCCGCGATCCCCCAAGCGGCCCACACCCGCAGCGCTTGAAACGGTGCCGCAGGGCGCGCTGCCGCCGCCAAGGTGGAGCGATGCAGTGGTGGCCGGGTTTGCCGCCATGGCGTCTACCGTCGCCTGCGAGTGCCCGCGGCATGTGGCCGAGTTACTGCAGCAGCTGGCCCGCTTTGAAGCCTACAGCGCCGAATGTGCGCAACGCAGTCTGGAAGATGCCGCCTTGCATGCCTATTTGCAGCATCTGGCAGGGTCCACCCGGCTGCAGTTTGAAGCTGCTTTGCAGCACATAGCCGACTACGAGGGCTTGACGATTCCATCGTAGCCCGCTGCCAGCGCCCCTTGCCAACGTGGCGGCGCGGGGCCAGAAGGCACAGGATACGCCAGCACCGCCACAACTGTTGTTGCCAGCCGCAGCTTGGTGCACCGGGCGTTCATTCCTAGCGCATTTCTTTGGCTAGCCCACAGACAAAGTCACCGATCGATATGGCAGCCGTCAGGCCAGGGCTTTCAATACCGAAAAGGTTGATCAGTCCTGCGACACCGTGCACCTGCTGGCCCTGCACGACGAAGTCATGCGACGGATTGCTTGCCGGTCCGATTTTCGGGCGTATGCCGCTGTAACCGGGCACCAGCGAACCGTCCTTCAGAGCGGGCCAATAACGACGCACGGCGGTGTAGAAACTCGCCGCACGGGCTGGATCCACCGAG
Organism: Betaproteobacteria bacterium; assembly: GCA_031412185.1. Taxonomy (GTDB): domain Bacteria; phylum Pseudomonadota; class Gammaproteobacteria; order Burkholderiales; family Burkholderiaceae_C; genus CAISIP01. The sequence goes on from JANOCN010000495.1 coordinate 1,755, forward strand.
TAGTCGATGGTATCGATCCACTGCACGTCCGGCCCGAACTTGGTCTGCCCACCCATGTCCAGTGTGAGATGAACTCCGAGACCACCGGGCACAGGAACCGGGTAGATCAGCCTGGAAAACGGTGAGCGTCCTTGCAGGATGAAGTAGTTGCCCTTGGCGTAATACGGCGTCGGCACGAACCGGCTCGGCAAGCCGCGGATTGCCCTGGCCACCGCAGGTGCCTGCAGACCGGCCGAGTTCACCAGCAGCCGGCATTGCAGCGTCATAGGCGCCGCGCCCCCGACGGCGATTTCAACGCCGCTGTCGTTGGCCTGCCCGCTCTTGACGGGGCTGTGAAAGACGAATGTCGCCCCGTGACTTTCCGCATCGCCTTGCAGCGCCAGCATGTAGGCGTGGCTGTCAACGATGCCCGTCGTCTGTGAAAGCAACGCGGAAGTGCACGCCAGATTCGGCTCCAGTGCGCGTGCTTCGGCGCCCGTCAACAAACGCATGCCTTCGACAGCGTTGGCCTGCGCGCGCGCAAGAATCCCCGGCAGCCGCTCGGACTCTTCCTGCGAGGTTGCGACGATGAGTTTGCCGCAGTTGCGGACCGGCACACCGCGCTCGGCACAGTACGCATACAGCTTGCGTCGTCCCTCGACGCACAGCCGCGCCATCAGGCTGCCCTGGGGGTAGTAGATGCCGGCATGGACCACTTCGCTGTTGCGCGCCGAGGTCTGCGTACCGATGCCCTCGGCCGCATCCACCACGATCACTTCGCGGCCCGACATCGCCAACGCCCGCGCGATCGCGATTCCCACCACGCCTGCGCCTACGACGACGCAATCGACGACTTCAGACTCCAATCAATGACCCCTTTCAACGCGTCGTGGTCGGGCTTCCGGTCGCCCTGGCGGTTCCAACCACATCGTTTATGGTGAAGCGGCTGCTTCAGACGTTGCCGCGAACAGATCGCTGATCGTCTTGCGCAGCCAGGTATGCGCGGGTCGGACATCATCGCGCTGATGCCAAGTCATCACCAGATAGCGTGGGGGCAAGGCAATGGGCGGTTCGCGCTTGTGCAGTTTTCCTTTTTCGGTGCCCAGGTCTGCCAGATCGCTGGGCAGCACCCCCAGATAGTCAGAGCCCGCGATCAGTGACAGGACGTCGTTGTAATGGTTCAGTGTGATGACCAGGTTGCGCTGGTGGCCGTGCTCCGCTAACAAGGTGTCGTAGAGCGCCGATGTCATGCCCGGCAGCATCACATCCACGTGGCGCGCGTTCAGAAACCGCTCCAACGAAAGCGGGCCGCGAGCGAGCGGATGACCGCGGCGCATGAAACCGGTGAAATGGATCGGCCACAGCGCCTGCGTGCGCAATTCGTTGGACTGCCGCGTCGCATCCAGATTGGTTCCCAAGGCCAGGTCTAGGCCCTCGCGCTCCAACTGGTGGTGCAGATTGATCGGGCTGTAAGGGGCGGTGCGTATAGACACGCCCTTCGCCTGGGTTTGCAGATGCAGCCCCAGTTTTGGCATTACGCGGGCGCAGGTGTAGTCGGACATCGAGACCGAAAATGAACCCTGCAATTGCGCCGGGTCAATCGCGTTGGGGCTGAGCTCCTGCCCGATCGCGCGATAGTGCGGAGCCAGCCGTTGCCACAGGTCCCGCGCCACCGCGCTGGGCCTTATTCCGTGCATAGTGCGTTCGAACAATGGGTCTTCCATGGTGTCGCGCAAGCGCTTGAGCGCATTGCTCACCGCCGACTGCGTAAGACAGAGTTTTTCGGCAGCACGCGTCACGTTGCCCTCAAGCATCAGCATCGCAAACACCCGCAACAGGTTGAGGTCCATCGTCTCAAAGACGTTCTTCTTCATGCTGTACACCTAGTATTCATGAAAATGATATCTTCTATTCGTAAAAACCGTTAGCGGGAGCGCGTGTTTGCTGGTCAACTTCGACGATCACGTTGCGGATTCTGTCTTGACCAATTGCCTCTTTATCAACGGCCGTCTGCTCGACCCCCTGGTGCCCGAGTTGCAGGGTGGCGTCCAGGTGTTGGTGCAAGACGGCGTGGTTAGCGAAGTTTCGGAGGGCAAAATCGATGCACCGAACGCCACCGTCGTGGACCTGCATGGCAAAACCATCATGCCGGGCCTGATCGACTTGCATGTGCATGTCATGGCTTCGCAGCTCAACCTGTCGGCCCAGGTACATCAGCCGAATGTATTTGTGACGCTCAGGGCGATTCCGATTTTGCGCGGCATGTTGCGCCGTGGCTTTACAACCGTACGTGACGCGGGCGGTGCGGGCTTGCCTCTGAAGCAGGCGGTCGAGTCCGGCCTGACCCAGGGGCCGCGTCTTTTTGTTTCCGGTCGGGCCCTGAGCCAGACCGGTGGCCATGGCGACATGAACCCGCAGAGCGATTTCACCCAGCTGCAGTGCGCCTGCTGCGTGCGGGTAGGCGCCATCTCACGCGTGGTCGACGGTGTGGACGCGCTGCGCCGCGCCGTGCGCGAGGAGTTTCAAATGGGGGCCGATCAAATCAAGATCATGGCATCCGGTGGTGTTGCCTCCCCGACGGATCCGGTAGGGGCGTTCGGTTATTCCGAGGACGAAATCCGGGCTGTGACCGAAGAGGCGCGGGGTCGCGGTACGTATGTGATGGCCCATGCCTATACCCCGGCAGCCATAGAACGCGCCGTGCGTTGCGGGGTGCGAACCATCGAACACGCCAACCTGTGCGACGCGTCCGCCGCTGCGGTAATGGCCGCTCACCAGGCGATCGCCGTGCCTACCCTCGTAACCTACGAGGCTCTGGCGACGGAAGGCGCGCGTTACGGCCTTCCGCCCGAAAGCGTAGCCAAGATCTCGGAAGTCAGGGACGCCGGGCTGCATGCCCTGGAGACACTGAGAAGGGCGGGGGTCAAGATCGGTTTTGGTACCGACCTGCTGGGCGAGTCGCACCGCTTGCAAAGCGAAGAGTTTCGCATCCGGGCACAGGTACTGAGCATCCCTGAGATTCTCGCAAGCGCCACTACCACCGCAGCCGAGGTGCTGGGTCAACAAGGCAAACTTGGGCGACTGCAGGCCGGTGCCATTGCCGACTTGCTGATCGTCGACGGCAATCCATTTACCGACCTCGCCTGCCTGGCCGGACAGGGCGAGCGAATTGCAATCGTGATGAAAGCCGGCCGCGTCGAGTTCGGCGATTTGAGCAAGTTGTGACGTGGCCGTTGCTGGCCCAACTCAAGCACTTTTTCCAAAGGAACGATGATGATCAGACGACATTTGCTAGCTGTGTTTCTTCTTGTTCTGTCGGTTCAGTCAAGCCCGGCGGGGGCCCAAACGCAGACCGTGCGTGTTGGCATAGACGTGGACGCCGGCACACTCGACCCGAGGCTGGCGCGTGACACCTCGGCCTACCGGGCTACCGACCTGATCTATGACGGCCTGGTCCGGCTTTCGCCTGATCTCAAGCCCGAGCCAAATCTAGCACTGAGCTGGCAGAACCCCGACCCGAAAACCTGGGTCTTCAAGCTGCGCGACGGGGTAACTTTCCACGATGGTTCGCCTCTGACGGCGGACGATGTGGTGTTTACCTTCCAGACGCTGTTGAAACCTGAAACCAACGCGCCGCTGCGTAGTTTGTTCACGCCTATCGCCAAGGTCGAGGCGACCGATCCCAAAACGGTAGTGTTCACGTTGTCCAGCCCCTACGCGCCGCTGCTGACGTATCTTGAAATGGGGATCGTTTCCAAAAAAGCGGTTGAAGGTGGCGTGGACATCGGCCTGAAGCCGATCGGCACTGGCCCGATGAAACTGGCCCGCTGGGATCGCGGCAGCCGGATGATCCTGGAGCCGCACCCTGGTCACTGGGCGGGGGCTTCCAAGCTCAAAGAGCTCCAACTGATCGTCATTAGCGACAACACAGCCAGGGCACAGGCCTTCGAGGCAAAAGACCTGGACTTGATCCAGTCACCCCTGTCGCCGCAGGATATCAAACGACTGCAGGCAAACGCCAATTTTGGTAACGTCGTCACCTCGGGCCTTGGCATCACCTATTTGAACTTCAATGCGGGCGAAGCGGTCATCGCTGACGCCAGACTGCGCCGCGCGCTGGCAATGCTGGTCGACCAGAAAACCATTGTGGGCGACATCTACCAAGGCGTTGACCGGGTCGCTTCCTCCATTCTCCTGCCCTCATCGTGGGCCTATTCGGCCAACATCAAACAGCCGGCGTTCGACGTTGCCGGTGCCAAGAAGGCCATCGAGGCGTTGGGATGGAAGATCGCGGGCAATGTCTATGTGAAAGACGGCAAGAAGCTGAGCGTCGTGTTGTCAACGCACAGCGAAGACCCGAATCGGGTGCAGAGTGTCGAATTCATGCAAAGCGTGTTTCAGCAGGCGGGTGTCGAGGCCCAGGTGCGCGTGACGGACTGGCCTGCGTTCTCGACCAACTATGTGCAGAAGAGCCAGCACCAGGTGGCACTGCTCGGCTGGCTCAACATCGTCGATCCGGACCGGTTGATGTACAGCCAGTTCCACAGCAAAGGCACCCTTAACTGGAGCAAGTACAACAACCCCGCGCTGGACAAGCTGCTGGACGACGCGCGCGAAGCGCTCGACATCAACGTGCGCAAGGCCGCCTATGGACGGGCGGCGCAGATCATTGCCGACGACGTTCCCTACTACGTGCTGTCGTACCAGGGCTACCAGATGTTCCATTCGAAGACGCTTGGTGCCGTCAAGGCGAATCCGCGCGGGTATTTGCGCGACGTCATCGCTTTTCAGAAGAAGTGAGCGGTGCCTCTATTCCATGCCTGCGTACATCCTGAGGCGGCTGCTGCTGCTGGTTCCCACCGCAGCGGGAATGGTGGTGATCACGTTCTCGCTGCTGCTTCTGATCCCGGGCGACCCGGCCGCAGTGCTCCTCGGTCAGGAGGCATCGAAGGCTGACATAGCCAACCTCAGGGCTACCCTGGGGCTGGATCTGCCTTGGGGCACCCAGCTGCTACGATATTTCGCTGCCCTGCTGCAGGGCGACATGGGGCGGTCCCTGTTCCAGAACGAGGCCGTGTCGGCAATCATCGCGGCGAGGATTGGCGCCACGCTGGAGCTTGCGGTTGCAGCTCTCATCGTCTCGATCATGATCGGAGTTCCGTTGGGCATTCTGGCCGCCATGCGCAAGGGCACAAAAGTCGACACGGGTCTGATGCTGCTGGCGCAGCTTGGTGTGTCCATGCCGGTCTACTGGCTCGGCATTTTGCTGATGCTGGCATTTTCAGTAAAACTCGGCTGGCTCCCGGCGATAGGGCGGGGAGAGCCGCTGGGCGAGGCGTTGTTGGCGGCGCTGTCGGGACGGCCAGCGGTGCTGGTCGACTCGCTCGCGCACCTGCTGCTGCCGGCGTTCGTGCTGGGGGCAAATTCCGCCGCCATCATCAGCCGGCTGGTGCGAACCTCGATGATCGAAATTCTCCAGGAGGATTTCATACGCACAGCCTATGCCAAGGGCATCCGGCGATCGCGCGTCATGGTCCGGCACGCGTTGAGAAACGCCTTGCTGCCAGTGATAAGTGTCATCGGGCTGCGATTTGGTTTGCTGCTGGGAGGTGCCGTGCTCACCGAAAGCATTTTTGGCTGGCCCGGTCTTGGCCAACTCACCATTGCGGCGATATCGCAACGCGATTTGCCGCTGGTTCAAGGCGTCACGCTGTGTTTTGCCATGATGTTCGCGCTGGTGAACCTGGCCGTCGATTTGTCGTATCTGCTGGTCGACCCTCGCGTGCGGGTCACCTGAATGGCCAGGCTCGGCGCGCTTCGAAGAAACGTCTCGTTGACCACGGGACTGGCAATTTCGCTCGCCATCCTGTTCGCTGCGATTGCCGCGCCGCTGATCGCAACCCACGGTGTCGAACAGATGGACATGCGCAACCGCTTTGCCGGCCCGTCATTCGCACATTGGCTCGGCACCGACAATTTCGGCCGTGACCTCTGGACGCGCCTGATCTTCGGCGCACGGGTGTCGCTGTCGATAGCACTGATCTCGGTCTCTGTTGCCGCCATCCTAGGCACCCTGGTCGGACTGATTGCGGGGTATTTTGGCGGCTGGGTCGATCTGATTCTCATGCGGATCACCGATATGTTTCTCGGCTTTCCAGCGCTGATTCTGGTGCTGGCCATCGTTGCCGTATTGGGGCCCGGCATTGTGAATGTTTCATTGGCGCTGATCATCGTATTCTGGACCGAGTACGCCCGTGTCGTACGCGCCTCAACGCTGGTTTTGCGCGAGCAGGCCTATGTTCTTGCGGCCAGGGCCGTCGGTGCGTCGCATTTTCGTATCCTGTTCAAGGAAATCCTGCCAAACGCCTGGGGGAATGTACTGGTGTTGGCGACGCTGGGTCTTGGCACTGCGATCCTGGCGGAGTCCGCTTTGAGTTTTCTCGGTTTCGGTGTTCCGCCGCCGCAGCCCACCTGGGGTTGGACCCTGGCCTATGGCACACGTTTCATGCGCAATGAGCCCTGGCTTGCGATCATCTCCGGGCTCGCCATCATGGTGACCGTGCTCGGCTTCAACCTGCTCGGTGACGGTTTGCGCGATTTGCTCGATCCCAAGGGTTTTTCGCGCGGACCCACTGCCCGCGGCAACACCCCCAATTAACCCAAGAGAAAGAACAACCTCATGAACAAGTTCACCATGCGCCGGGCAAAGTTCAGCAACCACGCCGACGGCAGCGATGCAGCACTGACCCTGCATGACGTTGTTGGGCAGGAGGCCGGCCCGACCATTGGGTTCAGTGGCGCAATTCACGGCAATGAGCCAACCGGCACCGAGATCATCCTCGACCTCTACCGCGCGCTGCAATCGATACCGGTACGTGGACGTATCGTGTTGCTGCCGGTGGCCAATCCCCGCGCCTACGCGCAGAACCGGCGTTTCACGACCATTGATGAGCTCAATCTCAATCGCGAGTTTCCGGGCGACTCCCACGGCAGCTATACGCAGCAGCTTGCAGCTGCAGTCACCAAAGAGTTTCTCGAGCAAATCGATGTCCACATTGACATGCATTCAGGAACCGACCGGCCAACCGTCGACTATGTCTACCTGAGGAACGACGAGGCCCTGTCGCGCAGCTTTGGCTCGCGCGTGCTCTATCGCCCGCAGGCAACGCGCGAGGGAACAACATTCAACGGCACCACGACCGCCGTGACCATCAACCGCCGCGATATTCCCTCAGTGGTGATTGAGCTTGGTGGTGGCATCGTCGATCAGCGTCCCTATGTGGAACGCGGCCTGCGCGGTGTTCTCAACATGCTGCGCCACCTGCGGGTCATCGAAGGGGCACCGACGCCGCCGCCGAAACAGATCGTGGTGGGCGCCATCAAGACCATCCGGCCCACGCGTGCAGGCCTTCTGGAGACGCTTGCCCCACCCCTCGGCGAAACCATCAAGAAGGGGGAACTGCTGGGTCGCGTGATCAGCCCCTATACGTTTGAGGTTCTGGAAGAGATTGAAACTCCGTTTGACGCCGGGGTGATGATTCTTTCTCACCTCAGCCGCAATCTGGTCGAGTCCGGGGACTTCGGCTACATGGTTGGTGACATGCACGGTGCGGAGTCCTGACCGGCCATGATGCAGATTGCCGAAGGGCACATGTCCACACCAGCGGTTGCGCCCCCCGCGGCCCTTTCAGTGCGCGGCCTCAATATCTCCGTGGCGAATGGTGCGCAGCGCTACCCGGTCGTCCGCGACATGGCGTTTGAGCTGGCTGCGGGCGAGACACTGTGCATCGTCGGGGAATCCGGCTGCGGCAAGTCGATGACGGCGCTGGCGTTGCTGCAACTGCTGCCGCTTGGCGTGAGCACCGATTCAGGCACCATCCAGCTGGGCGATGTCGATCTTTGCGCAGCCGGCCAACGCACCCTCGAGGATGTGCGCGGCAAAAAGATCGCCATGATCTTTCAGGAGCCGTTGTCGTCACTCAATCCGGTTATGACGATTGGCGATCAGATTGCCGAAGTCTTGCAGCGGCATGAGGCAGTCAGCGGGCGGGAAGCCGACAGGCGCGCCATCGACATGCTGGCGCGCGTCAAGATGCCGGCCCCGGAGCAGCGCGCGAGGCAATTCGCCAATCAACTGTCGGGCGGCATGCGCCAGCGCGCCATGATCGCGCTGGCCCTTGCCTGTGAGCCCAAGGTATTGGTGGCCGATGAACCGACAACCGCGCTCGACGTGACCATCCAGGCGGAAATCCTGGCTTTGATCGGGCGACTGCAGCGAAGTCTGGGGACCGCGCTGGTATTGATCACCCACGATTTTGGCGTCGTCGCGGAAATGGCCGACCAGGTGGTTGTGATGTATGCGGGCAAGCGGGTTGAATGCGCCGACGCGCAAACCTTGTTCGACCGGCCCCTGCATCCTTATACGATTGCCCTGATGCGCGCCGCGCCCGGGCTGCAGGCAGACGTCGCCAGCAAGACAAAACTGCTGGAGATTGCGGGCATGGTTCCGCCGCCCTGGGCGCTACCAAAGGGCTGCGCCTTTGCACCGCGTTGCGCTTCGGCTTTCGCCCGCTGCCTGGAAGAGGAGCCGGTGCTGTCCGAGGCGCAGCCTGGTCATCGCGTGGCGTGTTGGGCGGTTGGAGCGACCCATGCATGAAGCTCCAGTCATCGAGGTGCGAAACCTGACAGTACGTTTCCCTGGCCAAAGGGGGCTGACAGGGCCCAGATCCGACCCGGTCACGGCGGTGGACAACGTGAGCTTCACGTTGCAGCGAGGCGAAACCCTGGGCTTGGTCGGCGAATCGGGTTGCGGGAAGTCCACCACCGGTCTGGCAATCCTGAACCTGATCGAGGCAACGTCCGGCAGCATCCAGGTGCTCGGCAAAACCATCGCGTCGCTTTCAGGCGCCGAGCGGCGCGCCATGCGCCAACGCATGCAGATCGTCTTTCAAGACCCCTACTCGTCACTCAATCCACGCCAGCGCGTGGCAGACATCATCCGCGCGCCGCTGGACATCCACAAGCTCGGGGCACCGGCCGAACGGCGCGACAAAGTGCACCAACTGATGGCGCGTGTGGGTTTGCGGCCCGACCAGGCCGACAACTACCCGCACCAGTTCTCAGGCGGCCAACGTCAGAGAATCGGCATCGCGCGAGCGCTGGCGACACAACCGGCACTGGTGATTTGCGATGAGCCGGTCTCGGCGCTGGACGTGTCGGTGCAGGCACAGATTCTGAATCTGCTGGTCGAATTGCAGCAGGAGTTCGGGCTCTCCCTGCTGTTTATCTCGCACGATCTGTCGATCGTGAAACACATCAGCGACCGCGTGGCGGTGATGTATCTCGGAAGAATCGTTGAAATCGCGCCGCGGGCCACACTGTTTGCCGCGCCCCGGCATCCCTACACCCGGCTGTTGCTGGACTCATTGCCGCCGCGCCATCCGCGCGATCGGCGTCGTCAGCAGCCGGCGGCCGACGATGCTTCTGACACACGGCCGCCGTCACGCAGCGGCTGCCGGTTCAGCGCGCGTTGTCCGCTGGTCATGGACGTTTGCCGGCTTGAAGACCCGCAGCTCACGTCACGTGGCGAAGGTCACTCCGCAGCCTGCCACCACCTCTAGGAAATCGCCATGGAATATGTTCGACTCGGCCGTACCGGCCTGAAGGTGTCCCGTCTTATCCTGGGTTGTATGACCTATGGTGACCCCAGATGGAGTGCCTGGGTGCTCGACGAGGCTGCCAGCCGGCCCTTCATCCGGCGCGCGCTCGATCTCGGGGTGAACACTTTCGATACCGCCGATATGTATTCGACGGGTGCGAGCGAGGAGATTCTCGGCCGCGCGCTCAAGGAGTGGACGACGCGCCGGCATATGGTGATCGCAACCAAGCTGTACAACCCGATGGGGCCAGAACCGAACCATCGTGGCTTGTCGCGAAAACACATCTTCGAGGCAGTAGACGCAAGCCTGCGGCGGCTTCAGACCGACTATATCGACCTGTACCAGATTCACCGCTTCGATTATGAAACGCCGCTCGAAGAGACACTGGATGCGCTGAATGATGTCGTGCGTTCCGGCCGGGTTCGGTATCTCGGCGCGTCCTCGATGTTTGCCTGGCAGTTCATGAAGGCGCTGGGATTGCAGCGCAGCCACGGATGGGCGCCGTTTGTCTCGATGCAGAACCAATACAGCCTGCTCTACCGCGAGGAGGAGCGGGAGATGCTGCCGCTGTGCCGGGAGGAGGGTATCGGCGTCATCCCCTGGAGTCCCCTGGCGCGCGGTTATCTGGCCGGCAATCGCCGTGGCGCCAGCCCGGCTACAAACCGTGCGGGTACAGACAAGCTCGGCGCTTCGCTGTTCAGCACGGAACCCGACCGGGCGATCATCGCGGCGGTCGGCGAAGTCGCCCGCAAACTGGGGCGCTCCATGGCGCAGGTGGCCTACGCCTGGGCTGCCACGCGGCCCGGCGTGACGGCCCCGATCTACGGTATTTCAAAGATGGAGCAATTCGACGACGCGATGCAGTCGCTCACGTTGCGCCTTGATCCAGACGATATCGCAAAGATGGAAACGCCCTATGCCCCGCGTCCAATCGCCGGGCATTCCTGAGCAAGGCAAAGGCCTCCGCGCAGGTGGAGGGTTGGGACGTAGCCCGGCACCTATCTCACGCGAATCATCGAGCGAAAGGCCCACACCGTGATTCAATTGACCCAGCAGGATTTTTCGGCGCTCGCAGCCATGGTGGCGGCCGCCACCGAGCCGGTCGATGTGTACCGTGCAGTCGAGCAGGTGCTGGCCGCGCCACTGGGCTTTGGGCTGCTCACCATGCTGGTGGTTACGCCGGATGCACAAGAGGTCGAGCGTGTCTACTCGAGCAACTGCAAGGCATACCCATTGGCCGGGCGCAAACGGATGGGCCCGACGCCGTGGGGTGATCTGGTGCTGCGGCAGCGCCAGCCGTTCCTTGGGCTCGATGCGGAAGCGATTCGCTGGGCATTCCCCGACCATTCCCTGATTTCCGGCCTGGGGCTGACGAGCGCCATCAACGTGCCGGTCGTCGCCCTCGGTCGATTATTGGGCACGATCAATGTGCTCGACGCCGGCGGACGCTACGACGCGCAAGCGGTGAAAACCTTGCAGTCGGTCGCGCCGATCCTGGTGGCCCCTTTCCTGCGCGAACTCGAGATCTATTGAGCCTTGTATCGCAACTGCAGGTTAGCCGACTGGCAGCCTGTGCCGCTGCATCTGCTCCAGCGACACCGGTGGCGCAGGAACCCTGTGGCGGGACCGTAGGAACAGGCCACCAGGTCGGTGCCGAGTACAGTCGTTGCGGTCATTCCTCTTTTGCACACCTTTGCCAACCAGGCCCAAAACCGGCCGCCGTCGCTAGCCTGTGGAGAATTTCCAAATGCTGATGTTGTCACAACCGCCCACCATCGCCACCTGCCTGGGGTACGGCGGGCTCGTCCCCTTCGTGGGCTTCAGCGTAGCCCTCTGCTTCGGCGGATCCGCCTGGCGCGGCTTCTGCACGACTGCGCTACTGGCTTACGGCGCAGTGATTGCCAGCTTTTTGGGTGCCATCCATTGGGGGTTCGCCATGCGCAATGTCTCTGGGCAGCAGATACGCCCCTACCTGTGGGGCGTGGTGCCCAGCCTGGTCGCCTGGCTTGCGCTGCTGGCGAATCCGGTCGCCGGCTTGAGCCTGCTTGCGGGACTATTGTGGGTTTGTTACGCGGTGGACCACGCAGCCTATGGCAGCAACCAGTTGCAGCATTGGCTGCCGCTGCGCCTGCGCCTGACTGCAGTGGCTAGTGCAAGTTGTATCTGGGCAGCGGCAGCGCTGGCTTGGTAACCCGGTGGGGCGGGCCGGCGTCCAGCACGGAGTCAGAACTGCCGAAGCCGCGTGGATCAGCTTGCCGAGGCCAGGTCGACAGACTCCATACCCGGTCAAAACTGCCAGTCGTAATAAATCGTGATCGGCGCATGGTCGGAGAACTTCTGCTCTTTGTATATGTGCTCCTTGCGCGCCAGCGCCGCCATAAGTGGAGTTGCCAGGTGGTAGATAGTTGCACAAAAGACCCACATTCTTCTCGCCCTACGAGGCGCG
>JANOCN010000496.1:0-4209 GCA_031412185.1 Betaproteobacteria bacterium
ATCGAGCAGCGCCTCGCGCCCGTAAAGCACGCCGGCATGCCAGCGCCTCGGATGCCAGTTACCTGCGCGGGCATGGGGACGAAGTGGCAGGCAAAGAGATTCGTGCCATGGTGCCGGTCAACCTGCGGCCGATCGAGCAGGCCCACAAACTGGGCAACCATTTCGGCCTGGCGCCGGTGGTGCTGCCGATCGGGCTGGACAACCCGGTGGAGCGGGTCTACGAAGTGCGTCGGCGCATGGGCCAGCTCAAGGGCAGCATGCAGCCGCTGCTGGCATTCGGTTTGCTGGCGGTGGCGGGTTTGCTCATCAAGCCGGCGCAAGACGCTATGCTCAACCTGTTTTCCAAGAAAACCACGGCCGTGATGACGAATGTGCCGGGGCCGCGCGAGAAGCTCAAGTTTCTCGGCGCCACGCTGGAGCAAAGCCTGTTCTGGGTGCCGCAAAGTGGCAGTGTCGGCCTCGGGGTGTCGATCCTGAGTTACGGCGGCGGCGTGCAGTTTGGCGTGATCACCGACGCTACGCTTTGCCCCGACCCGCAGAAAATCATCGACGGCTTCGAGCCGGAGTTTGCCAAGCTGTCGCTGTTGATGCTGATGCTGCCCTGGGGGGAATAGCGGTTCTCAGTCTTCCAGCTCCGCCTTCGCCATCTCCACGCCCAACCGCTCGGTTGCGTCCAGCGGCTTGAACGCGGCGGCCTGCTGGTAAAGCCTGGTGGCCTCCTTCATTTTCTTGTCGCCCTCGAGCATGACCATGGCGTTGGCATACTCCATCATGGCAATCGCCGACTCGAAATTTATGCGCAGGGCTTCCTGGAACAGCTTGAGGCCCACGTCCTTTTTCGCGCCGTAGGTCATGCCACCGATCAGAGAGCCCACTTTGTCGATCACTTCGGCATGGAATGAGCCCAACGCAATATGTGCGTCGGCGTGTTGCGGCTGCAGCGTGATAGTGTTCTCCAGCGCCACCTTGACCTTGCCGCCCAGCCCCTGCGCCAGTGCTTTGGCCACGCTGATGCCCTGGCTGTAGCGGCCCAGTGCGTAGGCCTGCCAGTAGAAGGCGTTCGGGTTGTGCGGGTCCTGGGCGGCCTGCGCTTCGGCGCGCTGGGCCACCTCGAGGTACATGTCGAGTCGGGTCTTTTCCTTTTTTTCCAGATAGGTTGCATAGATGCTGGCCGCCTTGTTGGCCAGCGTGATACCGGCCGCGCCCAACTTGAGCCCGGTGTCTACAGCCTTCTGGAACTCGCCGTTGTGGAACAAGGCCCAGGCTTCCAGCAACTTGCCGTCTTTGGGCAGCGGTTCGGCGTCGCCGCTGTGCAGGCGTGACCAGTGCTTCTTGACGCTGGCAGCGTTGAAGTTGTACTCGCCAGCGTACGGAAAGGCAGTCCATTTTGGCATCGCGGTCTCCTTGCTATCGTTGGGTGGTTGCCTCGGGGTCGGCGGTTGGGTACGGCCGTGTCATCGGGCCGGGCTGGCATAGGCACCTACCAGCGTCAGCAAGTGCATGCGCTGCCCCTGCTCCAGGTACGGCACCAGCAAATTCAGCACATGGTGGGCGCCACGCAGCAAAGCGGCTTGCGCGCTCTCCGGCTCCAGGGCCTTGCGCGTATCCCGCACATACTCAAAACTCAGCCAGTAGGTGAGCACCACCACCATGCTGGTGGCGGTGGGCTCGGCTTCGTTGACGTCGATGCGCATGGCACCTGAGCGGCTCATGCTGTCGAGCATGGTCCGGATAGAGCGGGTCTTGTTCTTGAGCACGCTTTGCACGTGGGTTTCCAGGCGCCGGTTCTTCGACAGCAGGTCGTTCAGGTCGCGGTACAGAAAGCGGTATTGCCAGATCAGCTCAAACAGGGAATGCATGAAGAACCAGGCATCTTCCACGTCCCGCACGCCATCGCTCGCGTTCAGCAGCTCGTTCAGGGAGCGCTCGAAGCGGTCGAACAGCGAGTTGATCAGCTCGTCCTTGGCCGGGTAGTGGTAGTAGAGGTTCCCGGGGCTGATGTTCATTTCCGCCGAAATCAGCGTGGTGGAAACGTTCGGCTCGCCGAAGCGGTTGAATAGCGCAAGCGTGACCTCCAGAATGCGCTCGGCAGTACGGCGGGGCGCTTTTTTGACCATATCTGTCAGCCGGTGCGCAGGGGTTTGCTCGCCAGGTGGCCCAGATCGTCCATCACCTCCTGCAGCGACGCAACGGCGCGGCCTATGCGTGTGGGGGCCTTGGCCGGGGCACACAGATGGGCCTTCGGGTCGTCCAGTGCTCCATGCTTGAGGTGGATGCCATGGCGCGCCAGGGTGGCCGAGAACGTGGTCTTGCGCGAACGCAATAGCTGGCGCGTTTGCTGGTACGCGTGTTCTGCCAGATGGCGCCGCTGCGCATAACCAAAGGTGTTGGCCAGGTAGAGCTCGGGGTCGCGGTGGTCGGGCTCGATCAGCAGGATGTCGGTACCTGGGTAGGCGCGCTCGTAGTGTTTCATGCCGAGTTCCAGCCGCGAGTGGATCATGGAGCGGAAAGTCTGGCTCAGTACCGCCGGTAAACCGCCATCGACAATGCCCGATGTCCCTGGTAGGGCCTGCCTGTAGCCAGGCAAGCCACGGCGCATGACCTTGGGGGAGCGCGGTGCGGTGGTGTCAAACGGCACCAGCGGGTTCAGGCACAGCAGCAGGTCCACCCCCTCGTCCAGCGCCACCGACGCATGCATGGTTTTTTTGAGTGCGCCGTCCACATAGTATTGATCGTCGATCTCGACCGGAGGAAACAGGCCCGGCAGGGCCGAGCTCGCCTGGACCGCCTGTGAAATCGGAACATGGTCCCAACCCGGCCGGCCGAAAGGTGCAGCTTCTCCGGTATTGAGGTTGGTTGCCACCAGCGTGAGCTGGGTTTTGAGTTGGCGAAAGTCGTTGGTGTACCCGTTTTGGGTGAACAGCCGTGCCAGCTGCAGGTGTACTTTCTGGTTGGAAAACACGCCGGTGGGCAGACCCGCTCCGAGACGCTCCAGGACCTGCGTGAAAGACTTGCCGCCCAGCGTCAACCCCCACACAGCGCGGGCCAGCAGACCGGGCCACATCACCCCGCGCCGCGCAAACTCGTCGTAAGCCGGAACCATGAGCCACGCCGGATCAAAAGCGTCCGGGCTGCTGGTGTCATTCTCGATAAATGCGGCGCACAAGCCTTGCGGTGTCATGCCATTTGCCAGACCTGCGGCGATGAATCCGCCGGCCGATACACCAATGTAATGCTGCAGCCGGTTGAAATCGATCCCGACCAGCGACTGCTCCAGCGCACACAAGGCACCAATTTCGTAGATCGCGCCCATCGGGCCGCCGCCTGCGAGCGCGAGGGCAATACGCGGCCCGTCAGCGTGGCTTGAATTGCGCTTCATGGTTCAAAGTGTATGTTGCTGCCCTGAGAATTTTTGTTGCGCTGCAGCACGGAAAACGCGACTCGCAGCTTGCCGCCGGGCGCATCAAAAAAGGCAGCTGGCTGCCTTGCTGGGAGCAGACACGTGCGCCATAGCGGCTTACGTGTTCTTGCGGGCGGGCGCACGTTTGGTGGCAGTTTTTGCCACGGTTTTCGCCACTGGTTTCGCAGCCGATTTCACTGCGGGTTTTGCCGCTGTCTTCGCGCGAGCGCGGGGGGCTGACTTGCCGCCCGCCTTTTTGCGCGGCGTACCGTCGCTGGCGGGTGCTGGCGACAACTTCTGAACGCTTTGGTTGAGCTCATCAATGCGCGCTATGAGTGCATTGACGTCTTTGGCAGAAGGCACACCGAGCTTGTTGAGCGCTTTGGCGACGCGCTCCTCAAAAATATTCTCCAGCTTGTCCCAATGGCCGGAGGCCTTGGACGAAATGTCGGTGGCCATGCTGGTCATCTTGCTCGTGGCCTCGGATATCTTTTCTTCGGCTGCCGCTTGCGTCTTGCGTTGCAGGCTGGTGCCTTCCTTGACCAAGGCCTCGAAAGCACGGGTGCCTTCCGCCTGGGCTTTGGCGAATGCGCCCAACCCGGCTTGCCAGATCTGCTGCGCCGAGTCCTTGACCGATCCTGCCATGTGGGGAGTGGACTCCGCGCTGGCACCGGTTTTCTGCATTTTCTTGACCATGGGATGCTCCTCTAAAGTTGTTGGGTTTGCACACTGCAGCGCCGACTGCCGCCCCGTGCGTGGCCGGAACTGTACGCATGCGCGCAAGCGCCGTGTAGGTTAGCACCACTAAA
>JANOCN010000497.1:0-10122 GCA_031412185.1 Betaproteobacteria bacterium
CTGCTTCGAGGCCAGCGCCTGGTAGAGCGCACTTTCATCGACGATCGGGCCACGCGCGGTATTGATCAGGTACGCGCTGGGTTTCATCAGCGCGAGCAATCGCTGGTTGACCAGGCCACGCGTGTGTTCGTTCAATGGGCAATTCACGGTAAGAAAATCGGACTCGCGAAACAAGGTTTCCATATCCACCAGCGTCACGCCGGTTTCCGCTGCGACTTCGGAGTTGGCCTGGGGGTCATAAGCAATACCGCGCATCTCCAGCGGCCGGGCCAGGCGGAACAGCTCGGCACCGATATTGCCCAGGCCGATGGAGCCCAGCGTGCGGCCGGTGAGGCCGGTACCAATGTGGTCGGACTTTTCGCTCCAGCGGCCGGACCGGGTGAGCCGGTCTTTGATGAGCACCTTTTGCGCCAGCATCAGCACGAAGGTCAACGCCGACGTCGCCACGGGTCGGCGTACGCCATCGGGTGCTATCGTCAACAGAACCCCGGCTTGGGTGCAGGCCGCCACATCGATCGAATCGTAGCCCACACCAAAGCGCGCAATCAGCTTGAGCCTGCGGTCGCTGCCCGACAGGCTGTGCGCCGTTACCCGCGTGATCATGGCGCAGATGGCGTCATAACGCGCTGCCTGCTCGGGGCTGATGTCCAGGCTGGGTTGCGCCATGTATTCCCACTCAATAGCGGGATCGTTCAGCAAGCCCAGCACTTCGCTGCCGAAAATCGGCAGGTTGTCGGATGTCAGCACATCGGCGGTGACGCCAATACGGAATTTGCTCATGGGTATCTCCGCAACGTTTGCGTTACTTCATCATGCGTGGCAACCACAGCACCAGGTCCGGCACAAAAGCCACCAGCAGGATGACCGCGAGCCACGCCGCTATGAAAGGCAACAACATGCCGAGTGACTCGCCGTACTTGATACCGGCAATCTTGCAGGCAACCATCGCCAATACACCGACCGGCGGCGTCACCGACCCAAGCACCAGCAGCATGATGGTCACGATGCCGAAATGCACCGGGTCGTATCCCAGATGCGCGATCAGTGGCCCCATGATCGGCACCACAATGATCAATGCCGGCACCGGCTCCAGGAAGGTTCCGAGCAGGAAGAAGAACAAGATCAGAACCAGCATCGCAAGATCGCGGTCGCTGGTGATCGACAGCATCAGTTGCAGCGCCGCCTGGCCGACTCCTGCGCGGCTCAGCACCCAGCTGAACAGGCCGGCACCGGCAAGTGTGACCAGCGCGCTAGCCGTCATGGCCGCAGCGCCCGAAAAATTGGCATACAGCGAAGCCAGCCCGTGTTTACGGCCAACCAGGCCAAACAGCAGGGCGTAGAAAGCTGCGACCGCACCGGCCTCGGTTGGCGTAAACACGCCAGACAGTATTCCACCGATGATGATGACCGGCATGATGATGGCCGGCAATGCCCGGCTCGTTGCCCGACGCCGCTCGCGCCATGTGGAACGGGCCGAAGGCAGCGCCCCGGCGGATGGTGCCATCAGCCAGGCCAGGCCCAACATCGACACACCGGCCAGCACGCCGGGTATGACGCCGCCCAGAAAAAGCGCACCGATGGACACACCGGTGACCGAGCCGTAGATTACCGCGATGATGCTGGGCGGGATGATCGGCGCCATCATCGCCGCGCAGGCCGTCACGGCCACTGCGAAGGCAGGCTTGTAACCTTCGCGTTTCATGGCCGGAATCATCATTGAGCCGATGGCAGTGAGGTCGGCCAGCGCCGACCCCGAGATCGCCCCCATGAACATGTTCGTCATGATGTTGGCTTGCGCGAGGCCGCCACGAACATGCCCGATCAGCGCTTTGGACAGGTTCACCAGGCGCTCGGTGATGCCCGCAACACTCATGAGTTCGCCCGCGAGCACGAACAGCGGTACCGCCAGCAGCGAGAAATTGTCCAGCGCTTCGTAGTACTGTTGGGCCAGAATGAGCGCCGGTAGTTGCCCATCGAGCAGCACAACGATGATGGCGGCCAGGCCCATGCAATAGGCGATCGGCATGCCCAGCGCCATGAACACGAAGAACAGCCCGATCATCAGGCTAATGGACATAAGCCCCCACGCTTGTCACTGCGTGTACTACGCGAGGCCTTGCAGGCCGCGTCTCGCCAGACGCTTCGCCTCTGTCGCCTGTCCAATCCTGCGCAGGCAGGATTGGAGCCGCAGGCTCCAGCCCCGAGGGGGCGCATTTTCCTTGGGGCGGCCCGGCGGCAAAACATAGGTCCTGCGTCATAACAACGGGTCTACCTGATGATCTGCAGCGGGTTCCCGGTTCCAGGTCAGGATCACCAGCAAGGCCTCCAGTCCGGCACCAACCGCTATGGCCATGTACACGGTCCATTTGGGAACCTCGAGCAGCGGCGACTGCTGAAACCAGGTCCGTTCCATCAGCTGGATGCCGGCCCACAACAAGATCAGGCTGAAGGCCACGCAAAGTGTTTTGGCGATCGCGACCACTATCTTTCGCCCGGCAGGCGGCAACATCAACTCCAGCACCTCGACCCGAATATGGTCGCGCGAAGCAGCCACCAGGGCGGAGCCGATCAATACCCCCCATACCATCAGACCGCGTACCAGTTCCTCTGCCCAGAACAGCGATTCGTTGAGTACGAAACGGAAGAAAATTTGCAGTAGCACGAGCGCAAAGTAGCTCGCCAGCAGCAGCACGGACAGCGCCTTCAAGGCGGCGCGCAGGCGGTCTGTCGGCGAGCCGCCCGGCAAGCCACCCTCGGGCCCCTGTGGGCGGCCCGATTCTGGAACCGCCATCAAGCCTTGGCGGCGGCCTGCGCTGCCTCTACCAATGCTTTGCCCTTGGCACCGGTTTTGCCGACGAAGCCGGTTATCACCGGGCCCATCTTGGAGCGGAAGCTGTCGATGTCGGGCGCGGCGTTGGCCTTGATCTTGCTGGCCAGCTCGTCCCAGGCTGCCTGCTGTTCCTTGATATTGGCGTTCCACATATCGTTTTGCACGGTCTGTACCGCCGCGTCGCGAATCACCTTTTGCACGTTGGCCGGCAACGTAGCCATTTTCTTGGCGCTGGCCATCATGGACACCTCGGTGAAGATATGGTGCGTCTTGGTCACGAAACCGGCCACTTCGTAAATTTTGGCAGTGGCAATGTAATCTGCAGGCACCTCGATCGCGTCGATCACACCGGTTTGCAAGGCGGTGTACATCTCGCCCGCAGGGATCGGGGTCGGGTTTGCACCGAGTGCTTTGGCCATTTCGACCCAAGTTTGTATCTCTGGCACACGCAGCCGGATGCCGCGCACGTCATCGGCTTTCTGGATCGGCTTCTTGGACAGGAACACGCGAAAACCAGAGGCACCGAGCGACAAAATATCGACGCCCAGAGTGTCCTTGGCGTCCTTCTTGACCTGTTCACCGGTGGCACCGTAGAGCACCCGCTTGACATGGTCGAAGTCGTTGAACAGGAACGGCATCGGAATGAAACCGAGATGCGGCTGCCAGTTGGCCAGCGTACCCAGGTCGCTCCAGCACAGATCAAGCGTTCCGAGTTGCAATGCTTCTGCCGAGGTGCGCAGATTGAACAGTTGTGAAGCCGGCTTGATGTCGATGGTGACCTGGCCAGACGTACCGTCTTTCACCTTGGTCGCAAAACTCTCGGCAGTTTTATGGCCGAGATGTGAAATGGGCAGATGGTGAGAAAACACCAGCTTGATGGGCGCGGCCTGCGCATTGCTGATAGAGGGCAGCGCGATAGAGGCGACGGCCCCTGCGCCACCCAGAATGACGCCACGCCTGGAAACATTGGAAAGTTTCATTTAAACTCCTCACGGTAAACAATCATCGTACCAAAGAGCGATGGGTGGAATACATAGGGAAAACGATAGGCAGGGCAAGTTGATCACTGCATGTGCGCGGGCCGGCCTGAACTGGGAGAACTGGATGATCAATGCAAGTGATGTAGCGCGCTACCAGCGCGAGGGCTACCTGGTGGTGCCCGGCGTCTTCTCGGCGGCGGAGGTGGCTGACCTGCGGCGCGTAACCGATGAATTTGTCGAGGCCTCACGCAAGGTGAGCAGCCATACCGATGTGTTCGATCTGGAGCCCGGCCATACTGCGCAGGCGCCGCGCCTGCGACGCATCAAGACGCCGAGCCAGTTCCACGAGGTGTATGCGCGCGCCGTGCGCCACCCCGGCATCATCGCGGTGTTGCAGGCGCTGTGGGGGCCCAACATCCGCTTCGATCTGTCGAAGCTGAACCTGAAGGCGGCCGGTTTTGGTTCGCCGGTCGAGTGGCACCAGGACTGGGCCTTTTACCCGCATACCAATGACGATCTGGCTGCGGTGGGCATCATGATCGACGACTTCACCGAAGACAACGGCTCGATGCTGGTGGTGCCCGGCAGCCACACCGGCCCGATCTATGACCACCACGTAAATGGCCATTTTGTCGGCGGGGTGGATCCCGACAAGTGTCCGCTCGACCTGTCCAAAGCCGTCATGTGTACCGGCAAGGCCGGTTCCATCACGGTGCACCATGCACGGCTGATGCATGGTTCCTCCGCCAATGTGTCGGGCAAGCCGCGCCGTTTCCTGCTGCACCAGTACCGCGCTGCCGATGCCTGGCCCCTGATTGCGCCGCCCACGTCATGGGAGGCATGGAATGCATTGCTGGTGTCGGGCGAAGACACACTGACGCCGCGCATGGCGCAGATCCCGATACGTTTGCCGTATCCACCGGCGTCCACCACCGGATCGATTTACGAATACCAGCGCGAGCTCGGCACCCGATTCTTCAAGACCGCCGACGAGCTTGCCACATCGGCGCAGTGAAGCTGCCCGGTTCGGCGCTCTCGTCGGGCGCTGCGGGCCGGGCCAGCCGCTCAGGCCCTGTCCACATGGTGCACCAGTTCGGCAAATGACTGTTGCAGCGCACCACAATCGGTGCCCACGGCAATCATGCTGTAGCCCATCGCCTGCACCCTTGTGACCCAGGCTTTGTCGGTCGCCATGAACCCGGCGGCTTTTCCATGGCGCTTGCAGACCTCGGCCACTTGGACCATGGCCGCCTGAAAACGCGGCGAGTCAAACTGGGCTGGAATGCCCATGAAATTGGACAGGTCGAAATGCCCAACCCAAAGAACGTCGATGCCATCGACTGCAGCAATTTTTTCCACATTCGCCAGGCCGCGCTCGGTCTCGATCTGGGCGATCACCAGCGTACGCGCATGTGACGCGCGAATCTTTTCATCGATGTCGCCGGGCAGATAGTCGCACTGTGCGAAACCGAAGGCGGCACCGCGACGGCCCACTGGTGGGTAACGGCAAGCCTCAACGATAACTCGCGCCTGCTCCTCGGATTCAACCATCGGAATCATCACGCCGCGTGCGCCCAGGTCGAGCGAGCGCGCCAGCCAGGTGTATTCGCCGCGTGGCACCCGCACCATCGGTTCGATCGGCAAGCCACGGCAACTGGCAAAAAGCCACTTGAGCGTCTCGAACCCGAGCCCGGTGTGCTCCATGTCGTAGATGGCGAATTTACAACCCGCGTTGACCAGAATGCTGCTCATGCCAGGCGAGAAAAACTCGAAAATCATCGCGCCAGCGACGGTTTTTCCGGCGAGCACGTCATTCTTGATGGCACTGGGTTGCATGGGAGCCTTTGGGTTGGGTTGGGTTGGGTTGCGTTGCGTCAGTAAAAATCACGGCATCACACTGCCGCCATTTACCTCGATCACCTGCCCGGTGACGTAACTCGCCAGGCGTTCGCTGGCCAGGAACAGGAAAGCACCGGTGCATTCGTCGGCGGTCCCCATGCGCAGCATCGGAATCGCGGCTGTCAATTGCCTGAGCGTATCGGCGCTGGTGTGTGCATGGATGGGGGTGTCGATCACCCCTGGTGCCACGGCGTTCACGCGGATGTGCTGCGTCGCCAGCTCCTTCGCCAGCGCCCGTGTGTAGGTGGATACGAAGGCCTTGCTGGCGGAATACAGGCCGCTGCCGGCGCTGCCGCCGCTGCGCGCAGCCTGCGAGGTCACGTTGATGATGTTGCCGCCACCCTGTGCCCGCATGAGGGGAATGACACTACGGCAACACGCCAGAATCGAGCGCGCGTTCAGGTTGAACACCTGCTCGATCAGGTCGTCGGGTGCCACAGTAAGGAATTCACGCCGCACAAAACCGCCTGCATTATTCACCAGCACATCGACCCCGCCAAAATGCTGCTGCGCAGCGTCAACCAGCTTGGCGCACTGGGCACTGTCCGACACGTCGGCTTTAAAGATTGCGGCATCACCGCCTGCGCTGCGCACCTTGACCACCACTTCTTCGGCACCCTCGGCGTGTGCGTTGTAATGCACACCCACCCTGGCCCCCTGCGCGGCAAATGCCAGCGCCACTGCCGCCCCGATGCCGGAGCTGGCACCGGTGACCAATACGACTTTGCCTTTCAGATCGTCCATACACTCCTCCTTGTTCACCGCCGCAAAACGCGTCCCGGATTCATCAGGTTGTGCGGGTCCAGCGCCTGCTTGACAGCGCGCATCAACTGCAGCGCTACCGGCGATTTGTAATGCTCCAGTTGCTCCAGCTTGAGACTGCCGATACCGTGTTCGGCAGAGATCGAGCCACCGAAGCGGGCCACCGCGTCGAACACCAGCGAATTGATGGCATCCTCGTGCGTGGCCAGAAACGTTGCACCGTCTGCACCTGGCGGTGCCTGCATGTTGTAGTGCAGGTTGCCGTCACCCAGGTGGCCGAAGTTGATGATGCGAATTCCCGGTATCGCGCGCTCCAGCAGCGCGTCGGTCTCGCGCACGAACTGCGGTATGCGCGATATCGGCACCGAGATGTCGTGTTTGACGTTCAGCCCTTCAGCCGACTGTGCCAGCGGGATGCGTTCGCGAATCTCCCACAGTTGGTGCGCCTGTGCCAGACTGGCGGCCACCACGGCGTCGGTCACGCAGCCGCGCTCCAGCGCCTGCTCCAGCAGACGCTCGAACTGCTGGCGCGCATGCTGCTCCGATTCGTTGTCGGAATTTTCCAGCAGCACGCACCACGGTGATTGCTGGTACAGCGGCACCGTCTGCTGCGCAAAGCAGCGCGCCACCAAGCCCAACGGTAGCTGGCCCATAACCTCAAAACCGGTCAGCCCTGCACCGAGCAGGCGCTGCGCCATGCCCAGCAACTGCACCGCATGTTCCATCGATGGCACTGCGGCCCAGGCGGTAAGCTGCGCGGCCGGGAGCGGCACCAGTTTCATGCTGGCGGCGGTGATGATGCCCAGGGTGCCTTCCGACCCGATGAACAGGTTGCGCAGGTCGTAACCCGTGTTGTCTTTGCGCAGACCGCTCAGCCCGTGCCAGACCTCGCCTTGCGCGGTGACCACCTCCAGCCCCAGGCACAGGTCGCGCGTGTTGCCGTAACGCACCACCTGCGTTCCACCGGCGTTGGTGCCCAGGTTACCGCCGATGGTGCAACTGCCTTCTGCGGCCAGACTCAGCGGGAACAGCAAACCGGCATCGCGCGCCGCGGTTTGGAGCGTCTGCAGCACACAGCCGGCCTCCACCGTCATCGTCAGGTTGTCCGGGTCCAGCCCGCGGATCGCCTGCATGCGCTGCAGGCTCAGCACTATCTGTTGGCCCGATGTGTCGGGCGTGGAGCCGACCACCAGACCGGTATTGCCACCCTGTGGCACGATGCTGACACCGGTGCTTGCTTGCTGCTGGGCGCACAAGCGCACGACCGCTGCGACTTCGTCGGTGTTGCCTGGCCGCACCACCGCCAGTGCGCTGCCCTGGCTGCGTTTGCGCCAGTCGTGCTCCCAGGCGCTCAGGTCGGCCTGCGGGTCGTCATGGGTCAATACATGCTGTGCGCCAACTATCTGGCGCAGTCCACTGAGCAGCGTGTCAATACCGTTCACTGCGTGCGCCTACCGTGGGTATCATGCTACGGCTACAAGTCGCACTATGCAGGTGAGGCCGCGGCCGCAGCTGCATTGCGCAGCCGCAGCCGCACATGCAGTGCGCAGGCGACAAACAGCAACACACACAACAGCACCTCCAGCAAAGCCAGCCAGGAGCCCGGCGCGGGGTCGCCCCATGCACGCACAACACCCTCAATAAAGTACAGCCACACCATCAGGCTGACCCATCGGTAGGTGTACATGCGGTTTTTCAGCAGGCCAGCCAGCGGAATGCACAGCGGTAGGACCTTCAGTGCGAGCCAGGAGCCACCGGGGCGCAGCGGTGCCAGCCACAACTCCCAGGCCAGCCCGAGTGCGATCAGACCGAGCAGGCTTGTCACCGCCAGAAAACGGGAGAGTTGCACCAGCTTGTCTTGTGAGTTCATTGCAGTGGCATCATACCGGCCATGCCAAGCACTCTGGATATCCGCGCGTTCGTCAGGGGTCTGTCCGGTTTTCCGTGGCGCAGCACAGCGCTGACGTTACGCGAACGCTTTCGCGAAGACCGGCTGGGTCTGACTGCCAGCAGCCTGACGTTCACCACCACGATTGCGCTGGTGCCGCTGTTCACCGTGGCGCTGGCCATATTCACTGCGTTCCCGATGTTCGGCAAGCTGCAGGGCGTGTTGCAGAAATGGCTGGTCGAGAGCCTGGTGCCGGACAACATTGCGCGCCAGGTGCTAAGTTACCTGACGCAGTTTGTTGGCCAGGCGAACCGGCTCGGGTCGATCGGCCTGTTGGTGCTGTTTGGCACTGCCTTGGCGCTTATCCTGACGGTCGACCGCACGCTCAACGCCATCTGGCGTGTACGCAAACCGCGGCCAATGGCGCAGCGTTTGCTGCTCTATTGGGTCGGCATGACCCTCGGCCCGCTGTTGCTGGGGGGCAGTGTGGCGATGACCTCGCTCGCCGTTTCTGCGTCCAGAGGCGTAGTGGGTGGTTTGCCGGGTGGCGTCGCTTTTTTGCTCGACCTGATCCAGTATGTGCTGCTGGCAGCCGGCGCTGCCGCGCTGTACCACTATGTGCCGAACACCTCGGTGCGCTGGTCGCATGCCTGGGTCGGCGGTCTATTTGTGTCCACCGCCATGGAGCTGGCCAAACGCCTGCTGGTGTTGTATCTGGGCAAGGTGCCCACCTATTCGGTGCTGTATGGCACCTTTTCGATCGTGCCTATCCTGCTGGTATGGATTTACCTGGCCTGGGTAATTGTGTTGCTGGGCGCGGTGATCACTGCCTACCTGCCAAGCCTGCGTTCCGGCGTGGTGCGGCGCGACCTCGGGGCCGGGTGGCGCTTCCAGCTGGCGCTGGAGACGCTGCAGCTGTTGCACCAGGCGCGGCAGCGCGGCCAGACCGGTGACACGGCACGCACGGTAGAGCAGCTTGCTACAGCTTTGCGTGTGAGCCACCTGGGCATAGAGTCTGCGCTGGAGCCGCTGGTAGCGCTGCACTGGGCCGCCAGGCTCGGCCCTGCAGCCGACCATCCCGACGATCGTTACGTGTTGCTCGCCGACCCCGACACCACACTTCTGGAGCCATTGCTGCGCACATTGTTGCTGCGCCGCGCCGACAGCATGGAGGGGCTGTGGCGCAGCGCGCGCTGGGGGGATGTGCGGTTGCGGGAGGTGTTGTAGCTATGCAGACCCCCGTGCTGACTGCTGCTGAGTACTTGGCCTGGGAAGCCTTGCAGCCAGTGCGCCACGAGTTTCTGGACGGCGAGGTGTTTGCCATGGCCGGGGCCGAAGACCGGCATGTAACCGTTGCGATGAATCTGGCCTTTCTCACGCGGCACAGCAGCCTACGACCGCGGGCTGAAGTTCGACCACTACCGGACGCTTGCCAGTCTGGAAGAATATGTGCTGATCGACCTGGATACGCGCGCAACCAATTGTTATCGCAAAGGTGCCGACGGGTTGTGGGTCCTGCACCCCTTTGTCCGTGGTCAAACAGTGGTGCTGGCGAGCGTTGCACTGGAGTTGGCGGCAGCGCAGTTGTTTGCGGAAGTGGGTGAGAGCTGAGCGCTACCCCGCCTGCACCATCTCCCAAACCCGGCTCGACGTCAGCGGCATCTGCAGCTTTGGTGCCCGCGCTCCAAGCCCGTTGCGTGCCAACGCGTCGGCCACAGCATTGACCACGGCAGGGGTGGCGCCGATGGTGCCGAGTTCGCCCA
>JANOCN010000498.1:0-6555 GCA_031412185.1 Betaproteobacteria bacterium
GCTGTGATGAGGCGGCCGGCTGGATGCCCGACCTGGCAGACATCCGGGCCAGGGTGTCGCCACGCACCAAGGGTATTGTGGTAATCAACCCTAACAATCCGACCGGCGCACTGTACTCCGATGATCTGCTGCGCGGCATCATTGCTATTGCACGTGAGCATGGCCTCGTCATCTTTGCCGACGAGGTCTACGACAAGGTTTTGTATGACGGGGCCAAACACACCGCGATTGCGTCTTTGAGTGATGACGTTCTGACACTTACCTTCAACAGTCTGAGCAAGAGTTACCGCTCCTGTGGTTACCGCTCCGGCTGGATGGTGGTGTCGGGCGACAAGAAGCCTGCGCGCGACTATATCGATGGTCTGAACATGATGTCCAACCTGCGCCTGTGTCCCAACGTGCCCGGCCAGTGGGCGATTCAGACCGCGCTGGGTGGCTACCAGAGCATCAACGACCTGGTGGGCGCGGGGGGCAGGTTGCGCCGCCAGCGGGACCTGGCGTTTGACCTGATCACTGCCATACCGGGCGTCAGTTGTGTCAAGCCGCAGGCTGCGTTGTACATGTTCCCCAGGCTTGACCCGGCCGTCTATCCGATAGAGGACGACCAGGAGTTCGTGCTGGAACTGTTGCAGGAGACCAAGGTCATGCTGGTCCAGGGCACCGGATTCAACTGGGATCGCCCTGACCATTTCCGGATCGTGTTCCTGCCGCACGAGGACGACTTGCGCGAAGCCATCGGGCGGATTGCCAGGTTCCTCGAGCACTACCGTAATCGCCATGCGGAGCAGGGGCCGAGAGGCGCAATAAAACTCGTCGCAGCGCGGGCGTGACACCGGCAACCCACTGCGCAGTCAACTACAAGACCATTTCATGAATCCTATTCAAGTAGGCCTGTTGGGCATCGGCACTGTGGGCAGTGGCACGTTCAGTGTGCTCAGGCGCAACCAGGCCGAGATTCGCCGACGTGCCGGGCGCAGCATCGAGATCACCATGGTGGCCGATCTGGACACGGCGCGTGCGCAGGCGCTGGTCGGGCCTGCGGTGAAAGTAGTGGGCGATGCACGCGCAGTGATCGCCAATCCGGATATCGATATTGTGGTCGAGTTAATCGGCGGCTATGGCATCGCTCGCCAGCTGGTGATGGAGGCGATTGCAGCAGGCAAACATGTGGTAACGGCCAACAAGGCTTTGTTGGCGGTGCACGGTACCGAGATTTTCGCGGCGGCGCACGCCAAAGGCGTCATGGTTGCGTTTGAGGCGGCGGTAGCGGGTGGCATACCCATCATCAAGGCGCTGCGCGAAGGGCTCACCGCCAACAGCATCCAGTGGATTGCCGGCATCATCAACGGCACCACCAATTTCATTCTTAGCGAGATGCGTAACAAGGGGCTGGACTTTGCGGTTGTGCTGAAAGAGGCGCAACGTCTGGGTTATGCAGAGTCCGACCCCACGTTCGACATTGAAGGCGTGGACGCGGCGCACAAGGCCACGATCATGTCGGCCATTGCCTTTGGTATTCCGGTGCAGTTCGACAAAGCCTACGTTGAGGGGATTACCGACCTGAGTGCGCAGGATATCCGTTATGCCGAGCAGCTTGGTTACCGCATCAAACTGCTGGGCATTACCAAACGCAGTACCGACAGCCAGACCGGTGCGGTGCGCGGCATCGAGTTGCGCGTGCACCCGAGCCTGGTACCGATGAAGCGCCTGATCGCCAACGTGGAAGGGGCCATGAACGCTGTCATGGTGCATGGCGACGCGGTGGGAACAACCCTGTACTACGGCAAAGGCGCGGGCAGCGAGCCCACCGCCAGCGCAGTGATTGCCGATCTGGTGGACATAACCCGCCTGCATACGGCCGACGCGGCCCATCGGGTGCCGCACCTGGCGTTTCAGCCAGACGCGATGAGTGACCTGCCGGTGCTGCCGATGCGCGAAATCATCACCAGCTACTACCTGCGCCTGCGGGTGGCGGACGAGGCAGGTGTGCTGGCCAGCGTGACCGGCATTCTGGCCGATGCCGGTATCAGTATCGATGCGTTGCTCCAGCGCGAGGCAGATGAAGTCGGCGGCGAGGGCGCGGGAATGGGTGCAAACAATGGCGTCGACCAGGTTGCGCAGACCGACCTGATCATCCTGACCCACGATACCCGCGAAGGCACGATGGACGAGGCGCTGGCCTTGATGCAGGCGCTGCCACGTGTACTGCAGCCGATCAAGCGCATCCGCAAGGAAGAGTTGGCCTGATGTACTACATCTCGACGCGCGGCCATGACAGCAGGCAGCGCTTCTGCGACATCCTGCTGGAGGGCCTTGCTCCCGATGGTGGGTTGTACTTGCCCGCGTCGTATCCGCAGGTTGATGACAACACGCTGTCGCGCTGGCGTACGCTGGCGTACGCTGATCTGGCGTTTGAGGTGTTGTCGCTGTACATCGATGACATACCGGCAGATGACCTGAAAGCGATCTGCGCAAAGACCTACACCGAGGCTGTGTTCGGAACACCGCAGATCGTGCCGCTGCGGAAACTGGAGGCGTTGTCGTCTGCGGGCACAGCACCCGCGTCGGGCGCGCCGCTGTATCTGGAGGGTCTCTCCAACGGCCCGACGCTGGCCTTCAAGGATATGGCCATGCAGTTGCTGGGCAACCTCTTCGAGTACGAACTGGCGCGCCGCAGCGAGACACTGAACATTCTCGGGGCTACCAGCGGTGACACAGGCAGCGCGGCCGAATATGCGATGCGTGGCAAAAAAGGCGTGTCGGTATTCATGACCAGCCCGCACGGGCGCATGAGCCCGTTCCAGCAAGCGCAGATGTTCAGCCTGATGGATGCCAACATCCACAACATCGCCATCGAAGGTGTGTTTGACGATTGCCAGGATATCGTCAAGGCAGTGTCAAGCGACCTGGACTTCAAACGCAAGTACAGGATCGGCACCGTGAATTCGATCAACTGGGCGCGCTTGGTGGCGCAGGTTGTCTACTACTTCGCAGGTTACTTTCAGGCTACCCACAGCAACAGCGAAAAAGTGCGGTTCGCTGTTCCATCGGGCAACTTTGGCAACGTCTGCGCCGGGCATGTCGCCCGCATGATGGGTTTGCCGATCGACATGCTGGTAGTGGCGACCAACGAAAACGATGTGCTCGACGAGTTTTTCCGCACTGGGGTCTACCGCGTGCGCAGCAGTGCCGATACCCATGCGACCTCCAGCCCGTCGATGGACATCTCGAAGGCCTCCAATTTCGAACGGTTCGTGTTTGACCTTGTAGGGCGCGACGCCGCAAGACTCAAAGACTTGTTTGCACACCAGATCCCGCAGGCGGGGTTTATCGACCTGAGCGCCGACCCGGCGTTCCTGCAGGCGGCACAACGCTATGGTTTTGCGAGTGGCCGCAGCACGCATGCGGACCGGCTGGCCACGATTCGCGACACTGAGGCGCGGTTCGGGGTAGTCATTGACACCCACACTGCCGACGGTTTGAAAGTGGCTCGCGAACACATGCGCCCCGGGGTACCGATGGTGGTTCTGGAGACCGCCTTGCCGATCAAGTTTGCGCAAACCATCATCGAGGCATTGGGCCGCGCTCCGCAACGCCCGGCCGGGTTCGACGGGATCGAAGCGTTGCCGAAACGTGTCGTGGTGTTGCCAGCCAGTGTGGACGCAGTCAAGGCCTTGATCGTGCAACATTGCCCATGAAAAGTAGCCAACCCCCCTTGCAGTCACTGGACGACGTGTTGACCCGTTTGCTTGCCAGCGCGCACGCCTTGCACGGCGCAGAACAGGTGTCTACTTTCGACGCCGACAACCGTGTGCTGACGGAAGATGTTGTTTCGCCCTTGCAGGTGCCGCCGCAGGACAACAGCGCGATGGACGGCTACGCCGTTTGCTGCGCCGATGTGGTGGCGCCCGGCACGGTGCTGCCGGTGACACAGCGCATTGCCGCTGGCGCCAGTGGCAGCCCGCTGGTGCGCGGCAGCGCGGCCCGCATTTTTACCGGGGCACCGGTGCCCGCTGGCTCGGACGCGGTGGTGATGCAGGAAGACTGCGAAGTGCTGAGTCCGGGAGGGGCGGTAGCTGGCGCGCTGACACTGCCAACGGTGCGCCTGCGCTCAGTACCCCGATTGGGTCAGTCGATCCGGCGCGCAGGCGAAGATGTGGCGATGGGTGCGGTGGTGTTGCAGCGTGGCAGACGTCTTGCACCAGCAGCGCTCGGGCTGGCGGCAAGCGTAGGCAAACGCGAGTTGCTGGTGGCACGCAGGCCGCGCGTGGCGCTTTTCTCCACCGGCGACGAACTGGTGATGCCGGGCGAAGTGGCACCGCAAGACATGAAGCCCGGTGCGATTTACAACTCGAACCGCTTCTTCCAGTGCGCTTTGCTGGCGCGGCTCGGGTGTAGCGTGACCGACATGGGTATCGTTCCGGACCAGCTTGTGGCAACCACCACAGCGCTGCGTGAGGCGTCGCAGGCACATGACCTTGTCTTGACCTGCGGCGGGGTGTCGGTTGGCGAGGAAGACCACGTCAAGCCGGCCGTGATGGCGTTGGGGCAACTGGACCTTTGGCAGATCGCCATCAAACCAGGCAAACCCTTTGCATATGGTCGTATCGGAGCGGCGCATTTCATTGGCTTGCCAGGCAACCCGGTATCGAGTTTTGTGACCTTTTTGCTGCTTGTGCGCCCGTTCCTGCTCAGGCTGCAAGGGGTGGCCGATGTTGCACCTGACGCAAGCCCGATGCGTGCAGATTTCGCCTGGCCCAAGGCCGACCACCGGCGGGAGTTTTTGCGCGTGCAGCGCAATGCTACCGGTGGCCTGAGCCTGTTTCCCAATCAGAGCTCGGGTGTCTTGACTTCCATGGTCTGGGGCGATGGCCTGGTCGATAACCCTGCAGGCAGCACCATTGCGACTGGCGATGTGGTTCGCTTCCTTCCCTTCTCGGCGCTGTTGTCGTGAAACAGATTACCGTGAAATACTTCGCCTCGATTCGCGAAGCGGTGGGCCGCAGCAGCGAGCTGGTGCAGACCAGTGCGGCAAATCTCGGTGAATTGCGTGACGAGTTGCTGGCGCGTGGTGCGCCGTACGCCGGATGTCTGGCGCGCGGCAAGACAGTGCGGTTGGCGCTGGACCAGGTTATGCAGGACGAATCCGCGCCGCTGGCAAGTGGTGCCGAGGTCGCATTCTTCCCTCCGGTTACTGGCGGTTGATTGGCCGCGGTCAGGCCAGTTGTTCGGCCAGTTGTGCAAGCCGTGCGGTGTGTGCCGCAGAGGCCACTGCCATCGGCACGCGCAATTCGTTGGCGATCTCGCCGCGCCAGGCCAGCGCGGCCTTCACCGGTGCCGGGTTGGGCTCGGCAAACACTGCTTCGATCCAGGGCACCAGCTCTGACCACAGGCCCCGAGCCCGGGCCAGGCTGCCGGCCCTCAGCAACTCCAGCAGCAGGACAAACCGCGTTGTTGCGAGGTGTGCGCTGGCTGCAATGGCACCCGCGCCACCTTGCGCCACCGTCGCGAACATCTGCAGGTCTTCTCCCGCCAGCACCTGCAGTTTCCCATGGGCGATCAGTGCCAGGGTCTTGGCCGGGTCACCACCGCAGTCTTTCAGCGCACGGATCCGCGGATGATCGGCGAGCTCCAGCAAGGTCTGTCGCTCGATCTGAACCCCAGTTCGGTAGGGAATGTCGTAGACGATCAGCGGCAAAGTGGACGAATCCGCGATCGATGTAAACCATTGCAGCACACCAGCTTGGGACGGGCGGATGTAGTGCGGTGGTGGCACCAGCAGACCAGCCAGCGCAAAGGTGGCCAGTTCCTCTACCCATGCCAGGGTCTGGGACAGGTTGTAGCCCGACAGCCCCATCACCACCGGCAAGCCGGCCGCAGCCTTCACTGTGGCACCCAGCAGCTCCAGCTGTTCGGCTTTTTCAAGTGCCGCCGCTTCGCCCGTGGAACCGCACAGCACGATGCCGCTGACGCCGTCGCAACGCAGCCGCTGCACCAAGCCGGTGGCGGCCTTTATGTCGACCCTACCGCCGCGAAACGGCGTGACCAGTGGAATCCACAAGCCGGAAAAGTCCTCGCCAACATTCATACCCATACCATGCTCCATTTCGCAAAACATGACCGATGGATAAACCGTCCAGCGGATGTGCGGCGAAAGACCAACAGGGGGTGTTTGGCAGTTCCATCGCTCATCTGAGGACGGAACCGCAGCTCCGGTCAGACGAGCCTGGGTTTTTTGGATTTGTTGCCGCGTTCCACACATGCAGGCACGCTGGCAGGCAGCGTGTGTCTCGGGTGTGGTGCGGCGTTGAACACGGTCGCATCTTAACCCGGAGCAGCATCTTGTTTGGCGGCAGAACGCAAGCTCCCGGATGCTTGTGGTTTGGCAAAGCCTTAAAGCAACCCTTTCGCCAGCGCGTCGAATACCACCCGTATCCGCCGCGAGGTGCGCAGTTCGCGGTGGGTGACCAGCCAGACCGGAAAGCGCACCGGCGGCACCTCGTCGAGCACGCGCACGATGCCCGGGGTAGCGCGGGCGATCTCGTCCATCATGGC
>JANOCN010000499.1:0-5494 GCA_031412185.1 Betaproteobacteria bacterium
TCGTGCTGGCGACGCCGCCCGAGTTGCTGACAACGGCCAGCGCCAGCGAGCGGGCACGCGTGGATACGATGCTGGAGAACATCCTGCCGGTCTCCATTCGCGCCGAAGGCTTGATCAGCGACACCGCCGTTGGCAAACACCTGGCACCTGCGCCGCTGGAGTCCGTACGCGCACCCACACTCATCATGAGTGCGCGCGACGATCGCTACGGCACTTATGCCAGCGCGAAGTACACCGCTGGCCGAATTGCGGGGGCGAAGTTCGTCGGCTTCGACCAGGGAGGGCACACCTGGGTCGGGCATGACAACGAAGTCATGGCAGAGGTCGTGAAGCTGCTGACTACGCCTGCGCAACCCTGACGCTCTAGCCCCCACCTGTCGGTTATGCCGGCCGAAAGCCGGACGCCGTGATCACGCTGCCTGCAATCCCACCTTTGCCATCACGGGGGTCTTGGGAACTGCCGCTGCACCGTAGGCGATTTCCCCGGCGAGTTGCCCACCTTCTTCAATCACCAGCTTGCCGTAACGAATCTTTCCAGTCACTTTGCCGGTTGCAAATATCACCAGTTTCTGGCGCACGGTGAGGTTGCCATCGAATTCGCCGTGAATTTCTGCGATGTCGATTTCGGCCGAGCCTTTGAAAGCACCACGCTCGGATATCTGCATGACGCGCGAGTCCATCGTCGCCTCCACGATGCCTTCGACCACCAGCGTGTCGCAGTCGGTAATTTCGACACCTTTGAGTTTGATGTTTGGCCCGACGGTAAGCTTGCTGCCACCTTCGGGCGGGCTGGATATGGCGGACGCAGCAGCCAGCGGGGTCGAACCGCCGGGTAGGGCGCTGCTTTGAGGAGGCGGGTTGGCTGTGACGCCGGCACTGTGCAGTGGGTGCGCGCCAGGTCGCAAACCGGTCGGTTCGTTATCGCGTTTGCTGAAGAACGGAGACTGTATGGCCATCGGGGTTTCCTTTATGAGACACCGATGGTAGGCAGGCAGGCGCTGCAGGTCTGCACGCGTAATGCAAGATGCGTAACGAATTGGATGCACGGCCTTGCGATACTCCGCGTATGCAATTGCAGGAAATTTTGTACTCCCAGGGCTTCGGAACGCGGCGCGTCTGTGCCGGGCTGGTCCAACAGGGCCATGTGGCTGTATTTAGCGATGCGGGGCATTCGACACCGGTGCTGTGCACACAAGCGGCGGCTGACCTGCCTGCCGAGGGGCTGCGTTTCCGTGTGTTGGGCGTTGACTGGCCGTACCACGAGAAAGCCTACCTTCTGCTGCACAAACCGGCCGCTACGGAATGTTCGCAAAAGCCATCGACCTACCCGAGCATTTATTCGCTGTTGCCGTCACCACTGCGGATGCGGCCGCAGAAAGCTGCCGTGCAAGGGGTGCAGGCGGTGGGTCGTCTGGACCAGGACACAACCGGGCTGTTGCTGTTGACGGACGATGGCAAGTTCATTCACCGCATGAGTTCGCCGCGCCACCACGTACCGAAGGTGTACGAGGTGACCGTGAAACACCCGCTGGACCAGACCCAGGTAGAAAAGCTGCTGTTCGGCGTGGTGCTCGAAGACGACCCCAGCCCCGTGCGCGCTGCAGCGTGCGCGGCCGTGTCCAGCCACCACTTGCGGCTGACACTGACCGAGGGCAAATACCACCAGGTAAAGCGGATGGTGGCAGCAGTGGGCAACCGTGTCGAGGGCTTGCACCGTTCGCAGATTGGCCAGCTGAAGTTGCCAGATGATTTGGCACCGGGTCAGTGGCGTTGGTTGAGCCAGGCAGATCTAGCGCTTGTGAGTGCCTGAGCGTCTTTCTTGGATCTACGGCAGTGGGGCCAGAAAATCGCGCACCAGGCGGGTGGTATGGTGTGGCTGGTCGCGCTGCGGCGAGTGACCGCACTGCGCAATCACGGCCCGGGTGAGCAGCGGCTGCGCCAACTCGATCTGTTCGATCTGCGCCAGCGTGCCATACGCATCATCAGCACCCTGCAGCGCCAGCACCGGCGCCTGAATGCGCTGGCAATCGGGGCGGATGTCAAAGCTGCGAAAGGCCGGGCTCAGCCAGACATCGTTCCATTGCCAAAAGGCACAGTCCACGTTGGCGTGGTAGCGCGCCAGCCGCTCGCGCAGATCGCCGGTATCGAAAGCGCTGCGCGCCTGCTCGATGGACGCTATGGATACATCCTCCACCATCACATGCGGTGCCATGGCGATACATGCAGCCACGGGGAAGCGGCTGGCATGGATCAGCGCTATGCTTGCGCCGTCTGAATGCCCTAACAAAATCGGGCTGGCCAGCCCCAGGTGGCGCAGCAGCGCGGGCAACACGGTCAGTGCTTCGTGGTGCAGGTAATCCGGCTGCAGACGCCCGCTGCGTTTAGTGCCTGAGAGCGTTGGTGCGCCCCGATAGTCCGGCGTGGCGTCAGACTGCCCATAACCCCGGCGCGAGTACACCAGCGCGCTACGGCCGGTTGCCTGACAAACTGCGGCTGGCCAATTGCGCCACATCGCCACCGAACCCAGGCCTTCGTGCAGAAACACAATCGGTGCGCGCCGGCTGCCCGAGTCTGGCGCGGATATCTGGAGAATCTCCAGGCGGGCACCGTCTATCTCGATCCGGTTCATGCCCACGATGGTACGGGAGATGCCGGGCGCTGTGCGGTAGCAACGAAACCGGCCGGTCTGGTTCGTGTTGGCGGGTTATGCTTGTGCCATGAATCTGCTTCTGGACTCTTTCTGGCGCGCGGTGGCGTATTGCGTGCGGCCGCGTGTGATTGCCCTGTCGTTTCTACCGCTGATCCTGATGGTCGCGCTGGCGCTGGGGCTTGGTTATTTCTATTGGGACGCGGCGCTGGACTGGGTGCGTGGGGTACTGGAAGCGTCAAGTATCGTCAAGACGCTGTTTGACTGGCTCCAGACCATGGGAGTCGGTGGCCTCAAGCCGGTGCTGGCCCCTCTGCTGGTAATCTTTGCGGTGACACCGCTGCTGGTGATCGTCTCGCTGCTGGTGGTCGCGACCATGATGGCACCGGCCCTGGTATCGCTGGTCGCGGAGCGGCGTTTTCCGCAATTGGAGCGCAAACACGGTGGGTCGTGGCTGGCATCGGTGTTCTGGTCGCTCGGGTCGGCCTTGCTGGCTCTTATTGCCTTGATCGTATCGATCCCGTTGTGGTTGGTTCCGCCTCTCATTCTGATCCTGCCGCCGCTGATCTGGGGCTGGCTTACTTACCGGGTCATGGCCTTTGACGCGCTGGCCGAACACGCCACCCGGCAGGAACGCCTGGAGATTTTTCGCCGCCACCGGGGCTGGTTGCTGGGTATCGGCGTCTTGACCGGTTTCCTGGGTGCGGCACCAAGTGTGTTGTGGGCATCGGCAGCGTTGTTCGCGGTGGCGTTCGTGGTACTCATGCCGGTGGCGATCTGGGTCTACACGTTGGTGTTTGCGTTCTCGGCGCTGTGGTTCGCCCACTACTGCCTGGCCGCATTGCAGGCCTTGCGCGCTGAGACCGCCGCGCCCGTTGCGCCTCTCACGCCTGCAGCAGCACCTGCTTCTAACCCGTCCGTGATACTTCCTTATGCAGACCACTGAACTCTCGACACCGACACTTGCGAAGCGCCCGGCGTTTGGGTTGATCATCATTGGCGACGAGATCATGTCCGGCAAACGCGCCGACAAACATCTGCCAGCCGTGATCGAGCGTTTGCAAACGCGCGGTTTGCAACTGTCCTACGCAGACTATGTAGGGGACGACCCGCAGCGCATCACGCAGACCTTGCAGCGTGCGTTTGCCTCGGGCAACGTGGTGTTCTCGTGCGGCGGTATTGGGGCCACACCCGACGACCACACGCGCCAGTGCGCCGCCAGGGCACTCGGTTGTGGTTTGACGCTGCACCCGCAGGCCGAGACGCTGATTCGTGAACGAATGCAAGATACAGCGCGCGAGCAGGGCATTGCGTACGAGCCGGAGCGGGCCGACAACATCCACCGGCTCAACATGGGCGTATTTCCGGTGGGCTCGCGCATCATCCCCAACCCTTACAACAAGATTCCGGGTTTTAGCTGTACGGCCACACCTGACGCCGGCTTGGCCGACGGGGCGGTGCATTTTGTGCCGGGTTTTCCGGTGATGGCCTGGCCGATGGTCGAATGGGTGCTCGACATCTACTACCCCCATCTTTTTGCGCAGGGCAGGTTGCAAGAACGCTCCGTGATCGTATTTGGTGCCATGGAGGCAACCTTGACCCCCTTGATGGAAGATATCGAGCGTACGTTTGCGGGCATCAAGGTATTCAGCCTGCCCAGTGTGGACCACCCCGAATACGGTCGCCATATCGAGCTGGGCGTGAAGGGAGAGGGCGCAGCGGTGGCCGGCGCGTACGCCGCACTGTTGCACGGTTTAGGCCAGTTCAATGCCCGACTTGGCCCCGAGTTGGTGCGCGACTGACGCGCACATAATTGGTGCAACCGGGCGACGCCTGCGTCTTTTCAGTGCGTCGGTTTTGCTGCCTACGCGCGTTGCGTGTTTTCGCGCCCGATAGACCGCGTCCAAACACAGGGCAAAATACACGGCTTGGTGCAATCGCGCGAGCGACCCGCCTTGGCACAGAAACTGCGTTTGCAGCACTGCACACAACTTCAACAACCGCCCCACAGGAGTACTTGATGGCAAAGACCGTCGCAGATGTAATGAAAATGGTGAAGGAAAACGAGGTCAAGTTTGTTGACTTCCGTTTTACCGATACGCGTGGCAAGGAGCAGCATGTGACCGTGCCTGTTTCTGCGTTCGACGAAGACAAATTCACGTCCGGGCACGCCTTCGACGGCTCGTCCATCGCCGGCTGGAAGGGTATTGAAGCGTCCGACATGCAGCTGATGCCAGACCCTAACACCGCCAACATCGATCCGTTTTTTGAGGAAACGACGATGTTCCTGAGCTGCGACGTTGTCGAGCCGGGTGATGGCAAAGCCTATGACCGCGACCCGCGCTCGATTGCCAAACGCGCCGAAGCCTACCTGAAGGCGTCCGGCATGGGCGACACCGCCTTCTTCGGCCCGGAGCCGGAGTTTTTCATATTTGACGATGTTCGTTGGGGCTCCGATATGTCGGGCTCATTCGTCAAGATCGACGAGTACGAGGCACCCTGGAACACCGGCAAGAAGATCGAAGGCGGCAACCGTGGCCATCGCCCGACCGTCAAAGGCGGCTATTTTCCGGTGCCTCCGGTCGACAGCACGCAGGATCTGCGGTCTGAGATATCGTTGATTCTTGAATCGCTGGGTATCCCGGTCGAAGTGTTCCACCACGAAGTAGGCGGTGCGGGCCAAAACGAAATCGGCACCAAGTTCAGCACCCTGGTGCAACGCGCCGACTGGACCCAGATTCTCAAATACGTGGTCTGGAACGTCTCCAACTCCTATGGCAAAACGGCCACCTTCATGCCCAAGCCGCTGGTGGGCGACAACGGCTCTGGCATGCACGTTCACCAGTC